>JACCSH010000085.1 GCA_013813125.1 Nocardioidaceae bacterium
GCTACGCCGCAACATCGGACAACAGCAACCTTCCTCGTTTGCTCGCCACTCTTGTTGGCGCGACTTTTCTCCTGGTTGGAGTCTTGGGGTTCATCCCGGGAGTGACGACCAACTACGACACCCTTCCGTTCGCGGGACATGAGGGCGAAGCCAGGCTCCTTGACCTCTTCGAGGTGTCGGTGCTGCACAACATCGTCCACCTCCTGTTCGGGTTGCAGGCCTCGCCATGAGCCGAAGCGCGCGCACCGCGGTCACCTACCTCATCGGAGGCGGGGGGGTCTACCTCGTCCTGTGGGTATACGGCCTGCTGATCGATCAGGAAAGTGATGCCAACTTCGTACCGCTCAACGACGCCGACAACTGGCTGCACCTGGGCCTGGGGTTGGGCATGATCGCACTGGGACTGCTGGCTCGCAAAGCACTCGACCGCACGCGTACCGCTGTCTAACAGTCAGTAACGACGCGGGCCTCAGCTCTGCGGGGGTTGGGCCTTGCCTTGGGTGAGTCGCTGCGCGGCTCTCGGAACGACCATCGCGGCGAAACCGGAGTGTTGGGTGTCTGCTCTCGCCGCTGGTGTGTAGGTGAGCTGCGTTACGGTGTCGCGGTATCGGAGCAATGCGACACGGAACACGAGGGTCTCGTCTGCTGAAGTGGTGACCTCGATTCGCCACACGCGTCCGGTGACGTCGCCGAAGGCAACCTTCTCGTCGATTTCCACGCTCAGGGTCCGCAGGCGATCGGCACACACCTGCACGTCGGCAATGACGTCTTGCATGAAGCGCGCGGCCGCCTTGCCGGAGTCGAACTGGCCGTTCGTCTGCGCCATGCCGAAGTACGGCGGCAAGAACCGAGCGTTCGGGATGACGAAGCTGCGGGAGAAGACGTCCTGTGCACCTGCTGCGGCGAAGTCGGCCCGGTCGCATCGAGTTGCAGCTGGGTTGACCGCGGGCTGTCGGGGCGCGGTCGCGACCCAGGGGCGGGTCACCCCCGGGAACAACGGCAGGTCGACGGTCGTCAAAAAACCTCTCGTCGAATCTGCCGGTGGTGGCGAGGCGTCCACCACCTTGACCTGCTCGCCGGCACAGGCACCTTCCGCGAGCTTGCATACCGACCCGACCGACCTGTTCAGCACCCTAACGAGTTTGGGTGCTGGCACAGGTTGGGTTGTCGTGCCGCGGGCGATCCAGGTCACCACCGCTGTGCCGGACCGAGCGACCGCTACCCGCTCAGCGGGAAATTCTTGGTCATCGATGGAGCGCAGGCTCACGAGGAACGCTTGGTCACCGACTCCCTTGATGGAACGGAAGCTGAGCAGTTGGTGTCCCGCCGCCGCACAGCCGGCGAACTGCTTGACCAGGCGCCCGGAGGCGAGACGCGCTGACGCATGGCTCGGTGCTATCTCGAGCACCTGCGTGGCGTCCGCGGGAGCCGCGCCACCGTCCGCCGCGAAGTGGCGAACCCAGAGGTGTTGCGCATCCGGCGAGCTCGGCAGGGAGGAAACGCATTCGTCGATGGGCTCGGTGATCGCGAAATCAGCCGAGGAGTCGACGAGTCGCCATGGTTCGGAGTCGTTGAGCATTGTTGCTACTGCGACCGGGGCAAGTTGTGCCTCCGTGAAGTCAGGCTCCGGCTCGGGTTCGGGCTCGGGAGGACGCGTGCGGGGCTCGGGTGTCGGCCGCTCGACAGCGGCGGGCTCATCCACCTGTGCTTCTGTGACTGCCCATGCGCCCGCAGCGAGTGCAAGGGCTGCCGCTCCGACCGTTGCCAGATGGAATCCGCTGCGACGGTTGCCTTCTCGTCTCAGCTGGCTCGGCCGGCCAACGGGCCGGTTGATCAGGTCATGGCGAAGGCCCTCGAGCGTTGCGGTGAGGGCGGCCGGTGAGGTGTCGAGTCCACGCCGGCCCAGCGCGGCCGACGCAGTATGCAGTGCATCGGCGGCGGCCTCGTCGCTCAGGCCGACTTCCCGTGCCGCGGTGGACAAATCGAGGCCGGCCAGGTAGCGGAGGATCACAACCTTGCGAACAGGGGGCTCGAGGGAACCGAGCGCGGCCAGCACAGCACGGTGGTCGTCTGCGGTTTCCCGGGCGGTGACGTACCACGGCTGTCGGCTCCGCGGCCCCTTCTCGGCTGCACTGAAGGCTCGCTTGCGGACCCACGCGTCCTTGTATGCCGAATCGTCGTCCGGAGCGCGAGAGAGCTTGCGCCAGTGCTGTCCGGCTGCTGTGAAGGCGTCGGCGAGGGCTTGCTCTGCCACCTCGGTGCTGCCGGCAAACGCATAGACCTGATGAAGCAGGCGGGAACGAGATTCGCGGAAGTACGCGTCATATGCGTCAGCGCGCGACATCGACGAGTCTCCTAGCGGCTGACAGTACGGGCAAGGCGGCGCAACCGAAGGGTCTCGCCACTGCGACCGTAGACGATCTGGCCGCAGCTACACCAATGCTGTCGTGTGCGGGGCCTGGGCAGGAGGCTGGACGTCCAGGGCAGCGACGATCGAGTTCTGATCCTCAAGCGGTGTGTCCAGCGCAATCTCGAGCTGCGACTCGGCGACCATGAGCACCAATGACTCAAATGCTGTCCCGATCGGTGCTGTCTGGGCGCGAGAGCTCGCTGGGTCCGCAACGGCCGCTCGTATTGTCCGCTGTCGCAGCGGCGCTGTGGGTGGTGTTTGTTGGCCTCGTGTCATGTGTGGCCGTATCTGTCGCGGCATGGGTTGCCGCCGACAGCGGGTCCTTCGGCGGAGCGATCCGGGTGGGGGCGCTCGCCTGGCTGGTCACCTTGGGGTCGGGGTTGAATCTCGATGGGGTGAGCATCACCGCTGTGCCGCTCGGCCTGACCGCTGTGACGGCCTGGCTGCTCTATCGTTGCGGGCGATGGGCCGGAGCCAGCTCAGCTCCCCACGAAGGGCGGCAAGCCGCTTGGGCGGTCGTGGTCATTGGTGGCACGTTCACCGCGACTGTGCTGGTGGTGCTGGTCGCGACCAGCTCCCCGGACGTTCACGCTGAGCCCCTCCGCGCGCTAGTCGCCTCGGCCTCGTTGGCAGGGATCTTCGGCGGGTGGGGACTGGTCCGTGGCGCAAAGTTGTCCGAGCAGCTGCTGGGCCGGTTGTCCACGGTCGCGCGCGCCATCCTGTCCGGCGGATGTGCGGGCGTTGCTGCGCTGGTCATGCTGAGCGGATGCCTGTTCACCGCAGCGGTTGTTGCGCGCTTCTCGGCAGCTCTCGGCGTTGCCGAAAACATGCACGGGAGTGTCGTCGGGGGGGCAATCGTGGCCCTGGTGGGCATCGCAATGGTTCCGAACGCGGTGCTCTGTGCCGGGTCGTTTCTCGTCGGGCCAGGGTTCTCTGTTGGAGCGGGCACCTCTGTTGCACCGAGCGGAGTCACCCTCGGCACCTTGCCGACGTTCCCGCTCTTTGCCGCCGTGCCTACGGACGATGGCGGCTGGTGGCAGCAGCTGCTGATCGGGCTACCGGTTCTGGCCGGGGCGGTGGCCGGGCTCATCACACTGCGCCGGCTTCCGGTGGACCACCTGAGCCGTGCTGCTCTCCGTGGCGCCTGTGCGGGACTCGTAACGGGCGTCGGCTTCGGTGCTCTGACCTGGCTTGCCACTGGCGCCATCGGTCCCGGTCGGATGCAAGAGGTCGGCCCGAATGTCGCCATGACGATGCTCGTCGCGAGCGGAGCAGCGGTGCTCGGGGGGGCGGCCGCGGCGACCACCGCTCGCTGGCGCGCCGGGGAGCCACCCAGTTCCCGGCCGTTGACTCGTTCATGACCGCTCGGCTCGTTGTCCTCGTGTCCGGCAACGGCACCAACCTGCAGGCGTTGCTCGACGCCAGCTTGGATCCGGGGTACGGCGCTGAGGTGGTGGCTGTCGGAGCCGATCGTGGAGGCACACCCGCGATCGAGCGGGCCCGCGCCGCGGACATTGCCGCCTTCGAGCTTCCGGTCTCCCGGTATCCGAACCGAGACGCCTGGGACCGGGAGTTCACCGATCGGGTGGCCACCTACGAGCCCGATCTCATCGTTTCTGCCGGGTTCTTGAAGCTTGCCGGAACGGCGTTCCTGTCCCGTTTTGGCGGTAGCTACGTCAACACCCATCCGGCATTGCTGCCAGCCTTCCCAGGAATGCATGCCCCAAGGGACGCTCTCGACTATGGCGTCAAGATCACCGGGGCCACTCTCTTCGTGGTGGATGAGGGTATCGACACCGGTCCGATTGTGGCTCAAGTCGCCGTACCCGTCGAGAACGACGACACTCAGTTCACCTTGCACGAGCGGATCAAGGCAGCTGAGAGGGTGATGGTGGTCGAATGGGTGGGACGGATGGCGCGAAACGGGTTCACCATCGAGGGGAGAAGGGTCACGGTTCGGTGAGTGACGACAGGCGTGCCATCACCCGGGCTCTCATCTCCGTGTACGACAAGGCGGGGCTCGAGGAGTTGGGCAGGTTCTTGGCTGGCGCCGGTGTGGCTCTCGTGTCGACCGGTTCCACAGCCAGTCGCCTCACCGCAGCCGGAGTCGGGGTGACTACAGTCGAGGAGCTGACCGGCTTCCCCGAGTGTTTGGACGGTCGGGTCAAGACACTCCACCCTCATGTGCACGCCGGCATCCTCGCCGACCTGCGGCTGGACTCCCACCGTGAGCAGCTAGCGAACTTGTCCATCGAGCCGTTTGACCTCGTCGTGTCGAACCTCTATCCGTTTTCAGACACCGTGCGCTCGGGTGCGTCACCTGACGAGTGCGTCGAGCAGATCGACATCGGTGGTCCCTCGATGGTTCGCGGCGCGGCCAAGAACCACGCCAGCGTCGCCATCGTCACGTCCCCGTCTCAGTACGGCGACCTGATTGCTGCAGTGGGCCGGGGCGGCTTCACCCTAAATGAGCGGCGACGCCTGGCAGCGGAGGCGTTCGCGCACACCGCGACATACGACGTAGCGGTTGCGGAGTGGTTCTCCCGCCAGCAATGCGAGCCCGAAGGAGGCTGGCCCGCGTTCGCGGGCACGACGCTGCGTCGCCGTGCCCTGCTGCGCTACGGCGAGAACTCCCATCAGCCCGCCGCCTTGTACGTCGACTCGCAGGGCGAGCGTGGCCTCGCTTGGGCCGAACAGCTGCACGGGAAGGAGATGTCGTTCAACAACTACATCGACGCGGGGGCCGCTCACCGCGCCGCCTACGACTTCGCCGACCCGACTGTCGCCGCGGTCGCCATCATCAAGCATGCGAACCCGTGCGGAATCGCCCTCGGGACCGACGTTGCCGACGCGCACGCCAAGGCCCATGCGTGTGACCCGGTCTCGGCGTACGGCGGGGTGGTTGCCGCGAACCAGACGGTGTCCGCGGCCATGGCGAGCCAGCTGACGGACGTGTTCACCGAAGTGATCGTGGCGCCTGGCTTCGACGATGAAGCCATCAGGCTGCTGACCGCGAAGAAGAATCTGCGGCTGCTGCGATGCGCTCCGCCGGTGGAGTCAGAGACCGAGTGGCGGCAGATCTCCGGCGGCATGTTGGGGCAGGCCGCCGATCGCTTTCAGGCTGCGGGCGACAACAGCTCCAACTGGCGGCTCGTGAGCGGCTCACCCCTCGACGAAGACGCGCTGGCGGACGTTGCCTTTGCGTGGCGCGCCTGTCGGTCGGTGAAGTCCAACGCCATTCTGCTTGCCGTCGATCGAGCCACGGTGGGCGTGGGGATGGGCCAGGTGAACCGGGTCGACGCTGCTCGCCTCGCGGTATCGCGCGCCGGCGATCGGGCACGAGGATCGGTGGCAGCGTCCGATGCGTTCTTCCCGTTCGCCGATGGACTGCAGATTCTGATCGAAGCAGGAGTGCGCGCCGTCATCCAACCTGGTGGCTCGATGCGAGACGAGGAAGTGGTCGCTGCCGCCGAAGCGGCTGGTACGTCGATGTATGTCACCGGTACGCGGCACTTCGCTCACTGAACGCTGTCGGCTCCTGAGTTCAGGAAACTTCCATGCACCGTGACACAATCGGCGACGTGACAGCCCAGATCATGGACGGAAAGGCGGCCGCAAAAGCCATTAAAGCCGACCTCACGACGCGGGTCGCCCGCCTGGCCGAGATGGGAATCACCCCGGGGCTCGGCACTGTCTTGATCGGTACGGACGCTGGCAGCTTGTCGTACGTTGCCGGCAAGCACCGCGACTGCGAGCAGGTAGGGATCGCTTCGATCAAAGAACACCACCCAGCTGACGTGGGCCAGGAGTTTCTCGAAGACCGCATCGCCAGACTCAACGAAGATCCGGCGTGCACGGGGTTCATCGTGCAACTGCCCCTGCCCAGGCATCTCGACACACATCGCGCCATCGAGTTGGTTGAGCCGGAAAAAGACGCCGACGGGCTGCATCCGACGAATTTGGGGCGGCTGGTCCACATGAACGATGGGCCGCTTCCCTGCACGCCGCGCGGCATCGTCGAGCTGCTCCAGAGGTACGACGTCAAGCTCGACGGCGCGGAGGTGTGTGTCATCGGGCGCGGCGTGACGGTCGGTCGGCCGTTGGGCCTGGTCCTCACGCGCCGAACCGAGAATGCCACCGTAACGCTGTGCCACACCGGCACGCGAGACCTGGCGTCCCACGTTCGGCGAGCAGACATCGTGGTCGCTGCGGCCGGAGTGCCCGGGCTCGTCACGGCGGATGGAGTCAAGCCGGGCGCGGCCGTCCTCGACGTGGGGGTGTCTCGCACGTTGGGTGGCATTCGCGGGGATGTGTCAGGCGACGTCTCCAGCGTGGCCGGCTATCTGGCTCCCATGCCGGGCGGCGTGGGCCCGATGACCAGGGCGATGCTGCTCACCAACGTCGTCGAGGCGGCTGAGAAGGCTGCTGACCTGCGGTGAGCTGGTTGAAGAAGCCCTCCACTCCTGGTGGGGTCATCTACCTCTTCGTCTTGGCGATTTTGATCACTGGACTTGTGATGGTCGGTCTCGGCACCTGGCGGACCGGCGTTGCGGTGATGGGAGCGAGCTTTGCGGTGGCGTTTCTCGCCCGGCTGGTCTTGTCTGACGAGCGCGCGGGCATGCTGCGGATAAGGCGGCGCTTCGTCGACCTGATCACGATGGCCGTCTGCTGCAGCGGCATGGTGGCCTTGGCGTTCGTCATACCGACACGTAGCTGACCACTGCCGATCCGGGCTGCACGAACTACTCGTCGTCGGGCTTGATTGCCTCTTGTAGCTCGTTGCGGGACATGGAACTGGCCCCTTCGACCTGGGCATTTCGGGCCGCGATGAGCAGCTCCTCCTTGGTCGCCTCGCCGGGCTGATCTCCCATGTGGTCGGCGCGAGCCTCGATGAACGCCTCGGCGAGCTCTGCCAGCCGTTCGGGTGACAAGGAGGTTCGCAGACCTGGCAACACTGACTCTTCCTCCTCCTCGACGTGATGCAGGATCGCCTCGATGAGGTCCTCAAGCGTTGAGTCGAAGTCGGTGCTGGTGTGGCTCATGTTCTTCAGCTTGACGAGCAACTCCTCGGCCGCAGCGTGCTCTTCCTGGCTGTGGGCGACCTCGTCAGCCTCACCAGCCTCGTTACGAGCCGCTGGGTATACCTCCGCTTCTTCAGCCCGGCTGTGTGCAATCAGCAAAGTGGTAACGGTCGGCAACAGCAGAGGGCGGGAATCGGGATCTTCGCGCATCGCGTCAAAGATGCGTTCCACTTCTCGGTGGTCAGCCATGATCAGGTCGACAACGTCTTGGGGCATGGGGTCCTCTCTTAACGTCCTAGGTGGTTCGACGTACCCGATGATCGGGCAGGACAAACCCAACGGTCATCGCAACACCACGACCTTATTGCCGTTGAGCATGACGCGTGTCTCGGAGTGCCACCGTACGGCGCGCGACAAGACTCGGCTCTCGACGTCGCGACCCGTTGCGACAAGCTCGTCAACGGTGAATCCATGGTCGACCCGCGCCACGTCCTGCTCGATGATCGGTCCCTCGTCGAGGTCTGGCGTCACGTAGTGCGCCGTGGCTCCGATCAGCTTCACCCCATGCGCGTGAGCCTGGTGGTAGGGCTTGGCCCCCCTGAAGCTCGGCAGGAAAGAGTGGTGGATGTTGATGGCGCGACCCGAGAGGCGTCGACATACCTGCTCCGACAGCACCTGCATATACCGCGCCAGCACCACCAGATCTATCTCGAGGTCTTCGACCAACTCGAGAAGCTGCTTCTCCGCGTCTGCCCTGGTGTCCGCCGTGACGGGTATGTGGTGGAAGCGGACTCCGTAGGAATCCGCGAGGTGCTTGAAGTCCAGGTGGTTCGAGACGATCGCCGGTATGTCGACCTTGAGCGACCCAGTGCCCCATCGGTACAGCAGGTCGTTGAGGCAGTGACCCGACCGAGACACCATGATCAGAGTGCGGTAGCGCGCTCCCGCCGACCAGAGTTCCCAGTGCATCGCGAAGTCGGAAGCCACCGGTTCGAAGTCCGACCGCAGCGACTCAGCTGAGACGGCCGGCCGCGAGGTCTCGAAATGAACGCGCATGAAGAAGCGGCCGGTCTCGGGGTCGCCGTACTGCTGGCTCTCCATGATGTTGCCGCTCTGCTGGACGAGGAAGCCCGATACGGCGTGGACGATGCCCGGCCTGTCGTCACATTGCAGCGTAAGGACGAAGTCGTTGGCAGCCCTTGGGCGTTCGGCGCTGGTCAGAGTGACGCCCCTACTCGATCAAGCCCAGAGCTTGCACGGCATCGCGCTCCTCGGCGAGCTCTGCCGTGCTCACATCGATCCGGGCACGGGAGAAGTCGTCGATGTCCAGCCCGGCCACGATGTCCCAGTTCCCGTCGCTGATCGTGACCGGGAAGGAGGAAACCAACCCCTCCGAAACGCCATACGACCCGTCCGACACGACGGCCATGGATGTCCAGTCACCGCTCGGGGTTCCTTGCAACCAGTCCCGCGCTGCATCGATGGTGGCGCTGGCGGCGCTGGCAGCGCTCGATGCGCCGCGGGCTTCGATGATCGCCGCACCGCGCTTTTGCACGGTCGGGATGTAGTCGTTCTCGAGCCAGGTCTGGTCGTCAACGAGTTCAGCGGCGTTCTGACCCTTGACCTCAGCGTGGAAGATATCCGGGTACTGAGTTGCCGAGTGGTTGCCCCAGATCGTCATCTTCTTGATGTCGTTGACCGTTGCGCCGGTCTTTGCGGCCAGCTGAGCTAGTGCGCGGTTGTGGGCGAGGCGAGTTAGTGCGGAAAAGCGGTCTTGCGGTATGTCCGGCGCATTCCGCATCGCGATGAGGGCGTTGGTGTTGGCGGGGTTTCCGGTGACCGCGACCCGGATGTCGTCCGCTGCGTGGTCGTTGAGCG
>JACCSH010000020.1 GCA_013813125.1 Nocardioidaceae bacterium
AGTCTTGGTGGAGTTGAGCGACGACCATGGCATCCACCGCATCGATGTAGTGGTAGCCGCCGTGGGTGCGGCTGCCATCGCAGCTCTTGTGAAGTTGGCGCGGCGGGGTTGACGCATCTGCAGCAACGCTCGACAACTTCATCTATCCCACGTTCGGCCAACGCGTGCATCGACAAGATCCCTGCGCGGTCGAGATGTGCCGCTTTCACGAGGCACCCGAAGCTCTAGAGCACCCCCGTACTTCTCATTCGTTTGTTGCGGTCAACGATCCTGCGGTGGGATACAACCGGTGGCGGAAGTTCGGTGGGCTCTCCAACTGACGTGGCAGCGGACTCCACCTATCCGTGGCCGGTCCTCGGATGGGCGAGGCCGTCGCCGGACGAGGAAGCTGCGGGCCGCACGGGCACCCCGTGGGGCGGGGCACCGCGACCGCGCAACGTGTGACGGAGCTCATCCCGGGTGCCCTGCACAACACCGAGAGCGGTATGCGAAGAACAGAGTCGAAGCCGATCATTGTCGGCTCAAGGCCGACTCCGGCCCATGCGGGGTCTCAAGACGTTCCGATCAGCGCGGATCCTTGCCACCGGGCATGCCTTCATCCAGAACCTCAGACGCGCCCACTACGACATCGCCAACGACGCACCGGTCCATCACCGGCTACCGGCGGCGTTCCATGAGTTGGCGCTCGTCATCTGACTCCCCACCGGGCGATCGGAAAGGAAGAGCGAGCGCGGGTGACTACACGCGGGAGCGGTAGTAGTCTGTTTCGACCTGCCGGTGATCCACTGCGCTCACTGGTAGTGGTTTGGTCATCTGGGAGGCGCTGTCATGGAGGAATTCTCGCTGCGGCATCGGTGTCGCGTGGCGGCGTCGGCCGTGGTGGTGTCGGCCGTGGTGGTGTCGGCCGTGCTGCTGCTGGTGAGTGTGGGGGTGCCGGCAGAGTCCGGCGCGGCGATGGCCCAGGTCGAGACCGGGCCCAGTGTTGCGCCCAGGGGCGTGGCGGTCGGTGCGGGCGCGGCCCAAGCCAATGGCGGCAGCTACAATGCGGCGGTCTCTGCTCATGGCCGGTATGTGGTGTTTGAGTCGACCGCGTCGAACCTGGTCGCGGGCGACACGAACGATGATTCGGATGTGTTTGTACGGAATCGGGTCAGGGACGTGACGCGGCGGGTGTCGGTCGGTAAGGACGGCGCTCAGGGGAATAGCGGCAGCTTCGATCCGGCGGTGTCCGCCGATGGCCGGTATGTGGCGTTCCACTCCTACGCGTCGAACCTGGTCGCGGGCGACACTAACCGTGCGCCTGATGTGTTTGTGCGGGATCGGGTGCGGCATGTGACGCGGCGCGTGTCGGTTGGTGCCGGCGGCGCCCAAGCCAACTCGGCCAGCATCAGACCGGCGGTGTCCGCCGATGGCCGGTATGTGGCGTTTGACTCCCACGCGTCGAACCTGGTCGCTGGGGACACGAATCGTACGACCGATGTGTTTGTGCGGGATCGGGTGCGGCATGTGACGCGGCGCGTGTCGGTCGGTGCCGGCGGCGCCCAAGCCAACCACGCCAGCACCGGTGCGGCGGTCTCCGCTGATGGTCGCTACGTGGCGTTTCACTCGCTTGCGTCGAACCTGGTCGCAGGAGACACCAACGGTCACCTGGATGTGTTTGTGCGGGATCGGGTGCGGCATGTCACGCGGCGGGTGTCGGTCGGTGCGGGCGGCGCCCAAGCCAACACGGACAGCTACGAACCGGCGGTCTCCGCTGATGGCCGGTATGTGGCGTTCAGGTCCTACGCGTCGAACCTGGTCGCGGGCGACACCAATGGTGCGCCCGATGTGTTTGTGCGGGATCGGGTCCGGCATGTGACCCGGCGGGTGTCAGTCGGTGCGGGCGGCGCCCAAGCCAACGCCCATAGCTACAGCCCGGCGGTCTCCGCTCATGGGCGCTACGTGGCGTTTTCCTCGGACGCGTCGAACCTGGTCGCGGGCGACACCAACCGTCGCCTGGATGTGTTTGTGCGGGATCGGGTCCGGCATGTGACCCGGCGGGTGTCGGTTGGTGCGGGCGGCGCTGAAGCCAACCGGAACAGCCACGAACCGGCGGTCTCCGCTCATGGTCGCTACGTGGCGTTTCACTCGCTTGCGTCGAACCTGGTCGCGGGCGACACGAATGTCGCGACCGATGTGTTTGTGCGGGATCGGGTGCGGCATGTGACCCGACGCGTGACGGTCGCCGACCCCACGTCCTAAAGGCACGACCGTTCTTCGTGGGCTAGCGGAGGATGCGCGTATCTTCCGGACCAGCGAGTTCAACGCCGGTCTGCTCAGAGCTGTTATGACTCAAAGTTCATCCTCGGAAGGTGTGCTCGCGCCGTGGTGCCACACGAGCAGGTCCGGCTGTTGTCATTAGCGGCGCAGGGGAGAGGGCACACCGGAGGCTCCTGTGAGCGCGTTTCTCCCCGTCTGGCGGGGTTAGGCTTGTGGGTTTGCCAATAAACAGGGCCGCGAAACCAAAACGACTCCGACTGTGTTGGTTCTGTGACATCTCCCCACTACCGAAAGAGACGCCGCTGGCATGCTTGGTGATCGCACGTACATCGCACGCTGGCCTCGCTCTGATTGCTGTAAACCGTCTCTGACCTGGGCTTATGCTGGTGGGCGATACTGGGTTCGAACCAGTGACCTCTTCGGTGTGAACGAAGCGCGCTACCACTGCGCCAATCGCCCCAGCAACTGAGTGAGCAGACACCGGCCGCACACGTCGGCACACACTAGCAAATGCATCCAGGGGCTCAGCGGCCATCCCGAGGATCAGCAGCGCCGAGGGGTTATCCCCCAACATCATCCGGTTTGCCCCTGGACCTGCGAAGAAAACTGCTCCCATTGCAGCAAACACCGTCACGAATGAGGAGGGTCCTCGTTTCAACGGTGACGGACTTTTAAGGGGCCAAGATCATGGACATTGCACCAGTAAGCGTGACACGGACGCTGACGCTCGAACTGATCGACGCCACCGGGACCGCGACCACGCTGGCGGCCGAACTCTTCTACGACAAGAGCGATCCTTACGCCGTTGCTGCGTACTTCCGGAGCGGCGACGACATTCCGGTCCGCTGGGTGTTCGCCCGGGACCTCCTTGCCGAGGGCCTTTACGAGCCGACCGGCGACGGTGATGTTCACGTCTGGCCATGTCTTGACGCACGCGGGCGGGCAGTCGTCATCATCGAACTTTCCTCCCCTGACGGTGAGGCTCTCTTGCAGGCGAGCAGCGCCGAAGTCTGCGAGTTCCTGCTCCGGGCCGAAGCCGTGGTACCCAAAGGCACCGAGGCCGCACACCTCGATGTTGACAACGCCCTCGCTCGTCTCTTCAGCTGAGAAACCGGCTGCCGCGAGGCTCGCGACGTAGGCTGACTGTCATGTTCGGCCATGACACGGAGCTCTCCATTTTGACCGTTGTCGATCTGGTCAACACTGATCCCTGTTCCGGCGGCGATGAAGGCCTGCCGGACGCGGACAGTCTCCGCA
>JACCSH010000022.1 GCA_013813125.1 Nocardioidaceae bacterium
CAGCACAGTACGGCGTCTATGCCACCGACCAGCTCTCCGTGAGAGTCAGCGACCTCACCTCGATCGATGCGGCGATGAACCGGCTCCGTGCGAAGCCCCCCAGCTTGCTTGGCGGCTACCGAATCGAACGTGTCGAGGACCTCAGCGTCGGCAGCGACGAACTGCCGCCGACCGAAGGGCTGCGCTATCGCCTCGCTGACGGCGGGCGCGTCGTCGTACGCCCATCTGGCACCGAGCCGAAAATAAAGTGCTACCTAGAAGTCGTGCTTCCGGTCGAAGCCGGCGGCGTCGACGCATCCAGGATCGCCGCGACCGGTCGACTGGACGCGATCCGCAATGACCTCGCCGCCGCCGCAGGCCTGCCCCGCGATTCGTCCGACCGACAAGCGGGGTGTTGAGCGTCGTCCAGTCGGACGAATACCTCAGCTCCAGGCGAAGGCCACGGCGATCACGGCTGCGGCCAGGCCCAATGCCCCCACTGGCAAGACATCCCACGAGCTGACTGGTTGCCTGTCATCCGGCTTGGCGGCGTCGGCCATTGCCATGATGCGTGACTCGACATACTCCGGGTAGGTGCTGCCGGTCAGCTCCTCGTTCGCCAGCCGGTGCATGGTGTCGTCGTGTCCCGGTGTTGGGACAGCACCGGCTCCCCCGATTCCCATGAACCCAACACCCAGGCGGGGACCTCGCTGCTCGCGCAGCATGCTGCGAGCCGAGCGAGTCACACCCAGTCCATGGAAATGACGCTGGTCCGTAACGACCTGCAGGGTCTGAAAAACCCTGCACCGCTCGATCTTGGAGGCCGGCACAAAGATGTCGCGCGCCATGTTGCGCAGCAGCACCCCGTGTTCGCAGATCGCGGCCACCGGCCGCACCAGCACGACCCAGCTGACCAGTGCGGCTGCCGTCCCGGCGAGGCCCACGTTCCTCTCGATGACTGTGCTCCCCACGAAACCCACCACGACCAAGACGGCGCCAAGCCCCATGACAGCAAAGCCGAGCCAGCGGCCGGCTGGAGCGGCAAAGCGCTCGATCTCTCGGCCCGCTGCCGTGGTGGCTGGATTGGGCATCTCGCCACTTTAGACGAACGGAGTAACAGGGTCGTCTCGAGCGAGCGTCGGTCCGGTGTAGTCCTCGAGACTAGACTGACCCGGTGACGTCATCCGTGCTTCGAGCGCCCGTTGAAAGTAATGACGGCCTGCTTTCCGACACGGTTTCGTCGAACGCCGCCTTGCGGCGATTCCTGTACGGCTTGCCCGGTGTCGACCAAGTCGGCTGTGAGGCACGCGTCGCCACCTTGGCGAGCCGCTCCATCAAGACCACCTCCAAGGCCCAAGCGCTCGACCTCGCCATCTCCATGATCGACCTGACGACACTCGAGGGCCAGGACACGGTTGGCAAGGTGCGCGCCTTGTGCGCAAAGGCCCAGCGTCCGGACCCCGAAGACGCCACCTGTCCGCCGGTGGCGGCGATCTGCGTGTACCCGGACCGGGTCGCAACGGCTCGAGCCGCACTCGGGAACTCGGGAGTTCGCGTTGCCTCAGTCGCGACAGCCTTCCCCTCGGGCCGCTCGACTCTCGACGTGAAACTGCAGGACACCAAAGATGCTGTGGCGGCTGGGGCCTCCGAGATCGACATGGTCATCGACCGCGGCGCGTTCCTGTCAGGGGACTACCGGCGCGTCTTCGACGAGATTGTCGCAGTCAAGGACGCCTGCGGCCAGGCCTCCTTGAAGGTGATCTTAGAGACCGGGGAGCTGGTGACCTACGACAACGTGCGGCGTGCGTCATGGGTGGCCATGCTGGCCGGTGCGCACTTCATCAAGACCAGCACAGGCAAGGTTCAGCCTGCCGCCACGATGCCTGTCACCCTGGTCATGCTCGAGGCCGTTCGGGACTTCCGCGAGACCACTGGGCGACAGGTTGGCGTCAAGCCCGCGGGTGGGATCAGCACCGCAAAGGACGCGGTCAAGTACCTCGTGATGGTCAACGAGACTGTTGGTGACGAGTGGCTCGACCCGGCTTGGTTTCGGTTCGGGGCGTCGAGGCTGCTCAACGACCTGCTCATGCAGCGCGCCAAGCTGTCCACCGGCCGTTATGGCGGCCCCGACTACTACACCTTGGACTGAAGGCGGCACGCTCATGGGATTCGACTACGCCCCCGCGCTGGAGTCGCGCTCCATCGTCGACATCTCGTCGTCATACGGGCTGTTCATTGACGGTGAGTTCGTCGAGGCGAGTGGCCCGTCCTTCAAGTCGGTCAGCCCGGCGACGGAGGAGGTGCTGGCGGAGATCAGCTCGGCCGATGCCGCCGATGTCGACCGAGCTGTCCAGGCGGCTCGACGCGCTTACACGCGCACCTGGTCGGTCATGTCCGGCGCCGAGCGCGCGAAGTACCTGTATCGGATAGCCCGCATCATCCAGGAGCGCTCGCGGGAGCTTGCGGTCCTCGAGTCGCTCGACAACGGGAAGCCGATCCGCGAGGCGCGCGACGTCGACGTACCGCTCGTCGCGGCCTACTTCTTCTACTACGCAGGCTGGGCGGACAAGCTCGAGTACGCCGGCTTCGGTGCCAAGCCCCGTCCGTTGGGTGTCGCGGGGCAGATCATCCCGTGGAACTTCCCCCTGCTCATGCTCGCTTGGAAGATCGCGCCTGC
>JACCSH010000073.1 GCA_013813125.1 Nocardioidaceae bacterium
GCGCAGAGTCCCCAGCTTGGCGAGCAGCAGCGCCTCCGCCAGACAGACCCGCTGGAACTCCGCCAGGTGCAGGCCCTCGTTCGCACCGTGCGCCCGTGTGTCGGGGTCCTCGACTCCGGTCACCAAGATGGCCGCCTCGGGGAACCTCTCCGCGAAGGCTGCGATGAAGGGAATCGAGCCTCCGACCCCGATGTCAACCGGGGCGGTCCCGTCCCAGGCCTCACGGAACGCCTCGCGGGCAGCGTCGTACGCCGGTCCCCTCGCGTCGATGGCAAACGGCTGGCCGATCTCGCCGTCCTCGATCGAGACCGAGGCGCCCCAGGGCGCGTGGCTCACCAGATGCTCGCGCAGTCGCTTAAGCGCTGAGCCTCCCTCGTCACCGGGGGCCAAACGCACACTGATCTTGGCTCGAGCTGCGGGGATGAGGGTGTTGCTTGCATCAGCCACGCGGGTCGCATCGAGTCCGATCACCGCAATCGCCGGCTTGGTCCATAACCGGTCCACGACCGAGCCAGAACCCATCAAGTCGACACCGTCAAGGACCCCTGAGTCATGCCGCAGGCTCGACTCGGGATAGTCCAGCGAGTTCGCGTGACCCGCCGCCAATCCTTCAACCGCGACGTTGCCCTCGTCATCGTGCAAGGTGGCCAGCAGTCGCACGAGCGCGGTGAGAGCGTCCGGTACAACGCCGCCCCACATGCCTGAGTGGACGCCGTGCTGGAGCGTGCGCACCTCGACGACGCAGTCGACCAAGCCACGAAGTGACGTCGTGAGTGCCGGTTGGCCGAGAGCCCAGTTGGTCGAGTCGGCGATGACAATCACGTCGCTCTTGAGCAACTCGTGCTTCTCCGCCAACAGCACGTCAAGCGTGGGCGAGCCCACCTCCTCCTCGCCTTCGACGAAGACGGTGACACCGACGGGGAGGTCGTCGCCGTGAGCGCGTACGGCCGCGAGGTGCGCCGCGATACCAGCCTTGTCGTCGGCCGCCCCCCTGCCGAACAGCCTCCCGGCGCGCTCTATCGGCTCGAACGGTTCGGACTCCCACGCGGCATGGTCGCCTTCGGGCTGGACATCGTGATGGGCATAGAGCAAGACCGTGGGCGATCCGGCAGGGCCAGGCTTGCGCGCCACGATCGCAGGCAGTCCACCCTCGGCGGTGATCGTCTGTACGTCGAACCCTTCGTCGCGGAAGAGCCCAGCCGTGAATTCGGCCGAACGGCGTACCTCGCCGAATCGAGAAGGGTCGGCGCTCACGGACTGGATGCGCACCAGAGCTTCGAGGTCGCGCCTCACTCGCGGCAGCTGCGCCGTCACTGCCCCCCTCAGGTCGAGGCCGCTGCGGTCGTGGTCACCTTCGGTCGCCATAAGCCGGGACTCTAATGCCTCTGGCGTCAGCGTTTCCTCAGCGGCGCAAGCGCAGCGCCACCTCCTCCCCTCGGCGCCGTCAGGTCAGCGGCAGCTGGTCCGTGAGATTCGAGCGCTCACCTGAGGCCCGCACCCGGCGGCTTTCGAAAGCCTCGGTGAAGGTGAGCTGACCGCGCGCCAGCTTCAGCCAGGTGTCGGCGTCGGTCTCGACCACGGCCGGTGGCGTGCCGCGGGTGTGCCGAGCCCCTTCGATGCACTGGGCCGCGGCGTACGGCGGCACCCGCACCTCAACGCTCTTGCCGGGGAAACGCTGGGCCAAGACGGCGAGGAAATGTTTGACCGCAGCCCGTACATCCTCAGCACTGGCGGCATTGCCGACCGCCTCAGCCGCATCGAGCCGACTCAGCACGGCGTCCAGCTCAGCCGGCGAGAGGGGGCGTAGCCGCGCGACCATTGGAGCAGAGTAGTAAGTCTCGAACCGTCACCGACGAGTTCCGACTTCGATCGAGGCGCGTGCGTCAGTCGTCAAAAGCGGTCGGCAAGGTGGCCGACCAGGCGGCCCGCAGCTCTGCGAGCGAGACTGAGAAGCACTCCTGCACCTCGAGGACCGCGTCGTCGCCGCGTCCATCGGTGACGCCCATGCGGACATGCGGGAAGCGCCGAGCCGCGCACATGTCGGTGAACCGCACCTCTTCGCTGCGTGGCACCGCGACAATTACCCGCGCCGTCGACTCGCTGAAGAGCGCGACGAACGGGTCCAGCTCGTCCGGCAGCCAAACCCGGGCGCCGACGTCATAGCGCAGGCATGACTCGACCAGCGCCTGCGCCAGACCGCCATCGGCCAGATCGTGGGCGGCGTCGATGAGACCGTCGCGGGAGGCGTTGATGAGCAGGTCGGCCAGCTGAGCCTCCATCTCGAGATCTACGACAGGCGGTAGGCCACCCAGATGCCCATGCGCAACGTGCGCCCACTCCGAGCCGCTGAGCTCGTCGCGGGTGGTGCCGAGCAGGTAGATCTGTTGGCCCTCGGTGGTGAAGCCGATCGGCGTACGCCGGGTTACGTCGTCGATCACACCCAGCACTCCCACCACGGGCGTCGGAAGAATCGGCTCGGCACCGGTCTGGTTGTAGAAGCTGACATTGCCCCCGGTGACCGGGATGCCGAGCGCTTCGCATCCCTGCGAGAGGCCCCGAGTCGCTTCGGCGAACTGCCACATCACATCCGGGTCTTCCGGCGACCCGAAGTTGAGGCAGTCGGTGACCGCGAGTGGGCGGGCGCCTGCGGTGGCGACGTTGCGATAGGACTCGGCCAGTGCCAGTTGGGCGCCGGTGAATGGGTCGAGTTTGGCGAAGCGGCCGTTGCAGTCGGTCGACACGGCAATTCCGAGTCCGCTCTGCTCGTCGACTCGAAGGATCCCGGCGTCCTCCGGCTGAGCCAGAACCGTGTTGCCCTGCACGTAGCGGTCGTACTGGTTCGTGATCCACGACTTGTCGCACAAGTTTGGCGAGGCGACCAGCTGGAGCACAGTGGCGCGGAGCCCCTCGCCGGTGGTTGGGCGCGGAAGGGTCGAGGCGTCGCCTGCTTGCAGGGAGTCCTGCCAGATTGGGCGGGCGAACGGCCGCTCGTAGACCGGTCCCTCGGAGGCGACGGTGCGGGGGGGTACGTCGACCACCGTGTCGCCGTACCACTCGATCACCAGCCGACCCGTGTCGGTGACCTCACCGATCACGGTCGCGTCGACATCCCACTTCGCGCATATCTCGAGGAAGCGCGAGACGTGAGCCGGCTCGACCACCGCCATCATGCGCTCCTGTGACTCGCTCATCAGGATCTCTTCCGGTGCGAGCGACTCATCCCGCAGGGGCACTCGGTCGAGCCACACGTGCATGCCACCGTCGCCGGCGCTGGCCAGCTCAGAGGTGGCGCACGACAGACCTGCACCGCCGAGGTCTTGGATACCCGCCACCAAGTGCTCGGCGAAGACCTCGAGAGTGCACTCGATCAGGAGCTTCTCCATGAAGGGGTCGCCGACCTGAACGCTCGGGCGCCTCGCGGAGCCCTGAGTGTCGAAAGCTTCCGATGCCAGGATCGATACACCGCCGATGCCGTCTCCACCGGTCGTCGCGCCGTAGAGGATGATCTGGTTGCCGGTCCCCGAGGCGTTGGCGAGGTGGATGTCCTCGTGCCTCATCACTCCGACGCAGAGTGCGTTGACCAACGGGTTACCGGCGTATGACGGGTCGAAGACGGTCTCACCGCCGATGTTGGGCAGGCCGAGACAGTTGCCATAGCCACCCACACCGGCCACGACCCCGGGAAGAACCCGCTGTGTGTCTGGTGCTTCCAACGGGCCGAATCGCAGCGCATCCATGACCGCGACCGGTCGCGCGCCCATGGAGAGGATGTCGCGCACAATTCCGCCGACACCGGTCGCGGCACCCTGATAGGGCTCGATATAGGAGGGATGGTTGTGTGACTCGACCTTGAACGTCACCGCGTACCCCTGCCCGATGTCGACGACACCGGCGTTCTCACCGATTCCCACCATCAGGTGCTTGCGCATCGCGTCGGTGACCTGCTCGCCGAACCGCCGAAGATGGACCTTGCTCGACTTGTACGAGCAGTGTTCGCTCCACATCACCGAGTACATCGCCAACTCAGACGACGTGGGACGCCGACCGAGGATCTCGCGCAGGTGAGCCTCCTCGTCGGACTTGAGTCCCAGCTCGGCCCAAGGTTGAGCGACGTCAGGATGTTCCTGTGCGTGCGCGACAGTGTCGAGCTGGCGGGTCTGGGTCTCAGTCAAGGCAGCGGCTCCCGGTTCAGGGTGGCGGCATTCAGGTCGTAAGAACTAGACGCTACTGGCCCGCCCCGACACGGCAGAACTGAGGACGCCGTAACTGCCCTCTCACGATTCGTCCGACTGGCCCTCGGTTAGAGCACCAGCTCACGACCGGACGAATGCCCCTGCAGTGGCGGGGGTCCCTGCGGTGGCGGGGTCCCTGCAGAGGCTGCAGGAGCGGAGGCGGCGAGGGATTGGAGTACGGAGGTGAAAAAGGGAAGGCCGCCGGTGCCCGGGCCACAGAGCGAGTCGACGGCATGTTCAGGGTGCGGCATCAACCCGACGACGTTGCCGCGTTCGGTGGTGATTCCCGCTATGGCCCGCATCGAGCCATTGGGATCGTCCCCTAGATACCGGGCCACGACCAGTCCTTCTCCCTCGAGGCGGTCGAGAGTGGCAAGGTCTGCGACGTACGCACCCTCACCGTTCTTGAGGACCAGTGTCACTTCCTCGCCCGTGACGTAGTCGTGAGTCCAGGAAGTCGAGGCGTTTTCGATCTTCAGACGCTGGTCTCGACACACGAACTTTCGGTGGTGATTGCGGATCAGCGCACCAGGAAGCAGATGCGACTCGCACAAGACCTGGAAGCCGTTGCAGATCCCCAACACAGGCATGCCGCCTCGCGCCGCCGCGACCACCTCGGCCATGACCGGGGCGAAACGGGCGATGGCTCCGGAGCGTAGGTAGTCGCCGTAGGAGAAGCCGCCCGGGAGGATCACAGCATCGACGCCTCGCAGATCGTGATCGCCATGCCACAACGCGACGGCCTCAGCCCCCGCCAGGCCGACCGCGCGCCGGGCATCGCCGTCGTCGAGCGAGCCGGGAAACGTGACCACCCCTATCCTCACGACGCTTCGACCCTGACGGTGTAGTCCTCGATGACCGGGTTGCTCAGCAACGCCTCCGCGACCTGGCGGACCTGTGCAAGCTGATCCTCGGTGACCTCCTCGGCGAGTTCGAGCTCGAAGCGTTTGCCCTGGCGTACGTCGACGACACCGCCGAAGCCCAGCCGCGGCATCGCACCGAGCACGGCCTTTCCTTGCGGGTCCAAGATCCCGGGCTTGGGCATGACCTCGACGATGACGCGGGGCACGGGCTCTCCTGACCAGTTATGTCGCAAGATCGGCAGGGCAAGCCTAATGGGCATCCGTTCCGGTCAGTTCACGCTTGAGGATCTTGCCGGTCGCGGTCATCGGCAGCTCCGAGCGGAACTCGACGATCCTCGGATACTTGTACGACGCCATCTGGTCGCGCGACCACGAGATCAGATCGTCCGCGCTCACCTCTTCGCCGGCAGCCTTGATGACATACGCCTTGACCTCTTCGCCGTGCTGCTCGTCGGGTATCCCGACCACGGCTACCAGTGACACCGCTGGATGGGTGAGCAACACTTCTTCCACCTCGCGTGGATAGACGTTGAAGCCGCCTCTGATGATCATGTCCTTGGCCCGGTCGACGATGTAGTAGTAGCCGTCCTCGTCGCGACGAGCGAGGTCACCGGTGCGGAACCAGCCGTCTCGCATCACCGCCGCGGTGTCGTCTGGTCGGTTGTAGTAGCCCTTCATCACGTTGTGACCACGGATGGCGATCTCGCCGATCCGATCGGAGCCGTCCGAACCATCGGACTCGTCTGTCCCATGGCTACCAGTCTCGACAGCGCCCCACTCGTTGTCGATGAGCTTTGCCTCGACCCCCCAGATCGGCGTACCGATCGAGCCTGGTTTCGGTTCCCGATCGAGATGGCTGAAGGTCGCCACGGGAGAGGTCTCCGACAAGCCGTAACCCTCGAGGATCTGCACATGGAAGCGGTTCTTGAACTCTCGCAAGATCTCCACCGGCAACGACGCGCCCCCAGAGATCGCGCGGCGAAGGTTGGAGGAGAGCGCATCCACATCGACCGAGTCGTCGAGGGCGCCCAACAGACCCCAGTACATCGTCGGGACCCCCGCGAAGAACGTCACCTTCTCCGCAACCATCAACCGCAACGCCTCGGTCGGGTCGAAGCGAGCCATCAGTACGAGGGTCGCGCCCACGCCGAACCCGGTGTTGAGCTGCACGGTCTGGCCAAACGAGTGGAACAGCGGCAGGGTCACCAGATGAACGTCAGGTCTCGTGGGAAGCAACTCGAACAGGCGATGGCTGGT
>JACCSH010000074.1 GCA_013813125.1 Nocardioidaceae bacterium
CGCTGGCTGGGTGAGGCCCGAAGGCTGACCCACGACATCCCCAACGTCGGCAACGTGCTGATCCGTGCGGAGGAGAGCCGACGGCTCAACCTGCGAGCCGTTGGGACCGCCGACGTCGGGCCTGGCCTGCGGCACGGCTTGGAGGCTCTGGAGCACTCCTCGGTTGCGGTCCGCAGCATGTTCCGCGCGCTGGACGACGCGGCGCGAGGTCGCGAGTCACAGTCGCGCGAGTTCAGCGAGGACGTGCAGGTGATCGCGGTCAGCATGCTCTTCAGAGAGCTGGCCGCCGCCGTGCGCGCCTACGGGCGGTTGGTGCGCACAGAGGCGCAACCGGGCCAGCATCTGCCCGAGCCGGACCAGCTCCGTTCGGCGTCGGAAGGATTGAAGGAAGCACGTGCGCGGCTCACCGATCTCGTCTTGATCGACCCCCGCGATGACGCGACGATGGCAGAGCTGAACTTCGCATTGTTGACAACCGTCAGGCGTCTGCGCAGCGAGCTGCGGCTGGACGACTTGATCCGCCACCTCGAGCGACGTCCGGGTCCGGCGCCTCGGCACGCCGTCGCCCTTTCCCGAATGGTCGACCGCGAGCCCTTGGGCAGCTCCTCCGCGCGCCGTACTCTTCGCCGCCCTCGCCGCAAATAGTCTCTTCCGGAAACCAATTTTATGGTAGCGTCGAGGCATGCGTGCAACCATCGACAAGGCAGGCCGCCTGGTGATCCCAAAGGAGTTGCGGGAGCGTCTCGGCCTGAGCCGCGGCATCGTTGACGTTTATGCCGACGGGGCATCTCTGCGGGTTGTGCCACTGACGTCAGACGAGCTCGCCATCAAGCGTGGTCGCCGAGTGGTCCCCGGGAGCGGTGCGACGCTAACCGATGACGACGTACAGGTGCTTCGTGACCTCGACCAGCGTTAGCAACTCTCCCTGGTTACTTGACACCAGTGTTGCCGTCGCATTCTTGGTCAGCGATCACACGCAGCATGAGCAGGTGTTTGGAGCGCTCGCAGATCGAGACCTCGGACTCGCCGGTCACGCTGCCTTTGAGACGTTCTCCGTGTTGACAAGGTTGCCGACCAGCGGCCGGCTCAGCCCTGCGGCCGCCACGGAGCTGATCGCATCCAATTTCCCTCACACTCGATTCCTCAGCCCCAAGGCGGCTGGCAACCTACTGGCTTCGTTCTCGACCCGCACCATCGCAGGCGGCTCTGTTTACGACGCCCTCGTCGGCGCAGTCGCGGCGGAGCACGGGCTGCCTCTGGCCACACGCGATCAGCGAGCAGTGGTCACCTACCGCGAGCTCGACGTAGCCGTCGAGCTGATTATCTAGGAGGTCAGGTGGGCGATCACCTCATCCCTCACACATCTCCCTTATGACGGATGTGGCCGACCGCGCAGGCGAGCAATGATGCCGCTCTTACTTCAGGCGGCAGAACTTCTCCACGTGGGTGGTGGGTCCGGCCACGATGAGCTCGTCATGGCGGCGCACCGAGGTTTGGGGCTGGGCGTAGGTGAAGTCCTCACCGACGCGCTTAACCCCCACCACTGTGACGCCGTAGTGAGTTCGAGGACTGGAGTCTGCGAGCGTCTTGTCCCAGGTCATCGAGGGAGCGAAAGTCCGCGCCAGGGAGAACCCGTCGTCGAACTCGATGTAGTCGATCATGCTGCCCGTCAGCATGTGCGCGACCCGTTCTCCCATCTCGTGTTCGGGGTAGACGACGTGGTGAGCGCCTACCCGTTCCAAGATGAGGCCCTGCTTGCGGGTGACGGCCTTGGCCCAGATGTCCTGCACACCCGCTTCTGCGAGCGCGAGGACGACGAGCACGCTGGCCTCGATGTCAGCGCCGATCGCGACGACAGCCCGGTCGAGGTTGCTGACCCCCAACTGTCGCAGTGCCTGCTCGTCAGTCGCGTCCGCCTGGACCACATGCGTCAGCTCATCCGACCACTTCTGGACCAGGTCGGGGTCTTCGTCGATGGCCATCACTTCTTGGTTGAGCCGCACCAGGGCCTCGGCGACCGAAGTCCCGAAACGACCGAGACCCACAACCAACACCGAGATCGAACCGTTGTCCTTACTCTTCCTAGCCAACAATCGGTCGCTCCTTGGGGAGGTTGTAATGGCGATGTCGAGTCTTCAGCGCCAAGGCTGAGGCTACGGTGATGGTTCCGACCCGTCCAATGAACATCAGGGCCATCAGCGTGAGCTGCGCGGAGACCGGCAGCCCGGGCGTTATCCCCGTGCTCAGCCCGACGGTTGCGAAGGCCGAGATCGACTCGAACAACACGATGTCCAGGGCGTGGTCGGTGACCGTGAGGATGACCATGGTGCCGATGGCGATCATCCCGATGCCGAGCAGCGCGATCGTGAGAGCCTGTCGCTGCGTCGAGTGCCCAATGCTGCGGTGCGCAACGACGGTGTCGGGCTCCCCACGCACCTCTGACCAGATGACGTAGGCGAGCAAGAAGAACGTCGTGACCTTGATCCCGCCGGCCGTCCCCGCGCTGCCCCCGCCGATGAACATCAGCACGTAGTTGACGGCTATGGTCTCCGGGGTCGCCTGCCCGTAGTCGATGCTGTTGAAGCCCGCGGTGCGAGGGACGACCCCGCCGGTGATGGCGGCGACCGTCTTGCCCCATGGTGACAAGGACCCGAGCGTGCCTGAGTTGCTCCACTCGAACCCAAGGAACGCGACGGTGCCGATGACCAGGAGCAGTGCCGAACCGTAGACGGTGATCCGGGTGTGCACTGACCAGGACCGGGGCTGTCTGATCTGGCGTCGCAGCTCGAACAGCACGGGGAACCCAATGCCCCCCGCGATGATGGCGACGCAGATCGGAAACGCGATCCAGGCGTCGGCTACGAAACCGATCAGGTTGTCGCTGTAGAGCGCGAAGCCAGCGTTGTTGAAGGCGGACACCGAGTGGAAGAGTCCGTGCCAGAGCGCTTGCCCCCAGCTGTCGTCGTACGCGACCCTGAAGCGGGCCGTCAAGACCGCAGTGAGCACCGTCTCGAACATGAGCATCGTCAATGCCACTCGTCGGATCAGGTAGCCCACATCGCCGACGTTGACCGTGTGTGACTCCGTCTGGGCGATCAGTGTGCTGCGAAGCCGCAACCGTCCACTGGCGAGAAGGCCCAGCAGGGTCGCCAACGTCATGATGCCGAAACCGCCCGCCTGGATGAGCAGCAAAATGATGGCTTGACCG
>JACCSH010000094.1 GCA_013813125.1 Nocardioidaceae bacterium
CGCGGTATCCCGCAGATCGAGGTGACGTTCGATATCGATGCGAACGGCATCGTCCACGTGTCCGCCAAGGACCGCGGAACCAGCCGCGAGCAGTCGATGACCATCACGAGCGGGTCGGCCCTGTCCAAGGAGGAGATCGACAAGATGATCGCCGACGCGGAGCAGTACGCAGAAGAGGACCGTCAACGCAAGGAGGCTGTCGAGACCCGCAACCAGGCCGACTCGGCCGTTTACTCGACCGAGACGTTCCTGCGGGAGAACTCGGACAAGATCCCAGCCGACCTCAAGACAGAGGTCGAGGTCGACATCGCGGAGGTTAAGAAGGCCCTCGAGGGCGAGGACGTGAGTGAGATCTCTGCTGCGGCCAGCAAGCTCGCCACTTCCAGCCAGAAGATGGGAGCGGCCATGTACGCCGCCAGCGCAGACGATGCTTCTGCGGCTGAAAGTACCGACCAGGCGTCCTCCAACGACGACGGCATCGTCGACGCCGAGATCGTTGACGAGCCAGCGGACACCTCGAGCGAGAGCGACGGGTCGGACACCGGCGCGGAGTCCTCGAGCGGCGGTGAGAACAGGTGACCCAGGACCCAGCCGACCCGGTTGGCCCGGTGATCCGAGACAAGCGACGCTTCGATCCTCAGACGGGTGCGCGCCGAGAGCCGGAGGCAGCGACCGCTGCCCATCCTTCGCGAGACATAGCGGGCGCAGCCGGAAGTGGTATCCCGCTTGACCCTGAGGGGGCAGGGGGCGGGCCTCCGACAGACCACTCGGGGGGCCCTGAACTGTCGGCCGCCGAAGTGGCCCTCGCCGAGCGCACCGCCGACCTGCAGCGCCTGCAGGCGGAGTACCTCAACTACAAGCGGCGGGTCGATCGTGATCGCGAGGTTGCTCGGAACGCGGCGAAGGTCGCCGTCTTGTCGGCGCTCTTGCCAGTGCTCGACGACATTGGGCGGGCTCGCGAGCACGGCGAGCTGACTGGTGGGTTCAAGGCGGTTGCCGAGTCACTGGAGCGCAGTATCACCAACTTGGGCCTCGTGCCCTTCGGGGAGGTTGGGGACGACTTCGACCCCCACCGCCATGAGGCCCTGCTGCACAGCTATTCGGACGAGGTGTCCGGTCCGGTGTGCCAGGCAATCCTGCAGGTCGGCTACCAGTTTGGTGAGCGGGTGGTCCGGCCAGCGCGCGTCGCAGTGGCCGAGCCGACGGAGGCGCGCAGCGCCGAACTGGCTGCAGCGGGTGCCGCTACGCCCGACGCCGCAGCGGCAAGTGAACAGTCGTCGAGCGCTGAGGCGGCGAGCGGCGAGCCGGCGGGTGCTGAGGCTTCTGGAGCGGATGCCGACATTCTCGCTGACGCCGAGGTAGCCAGCGACGACGCTGACTCCGACCAGCTCGGGAGCGAGCAACTCTCCGAGTCCAGCGGCGCGGCAGGGCACAGCGCGCAAACGTCATAACAACCAACGTCATCTGCGTGAGGAGGTGAGCCGATGAGTCCAGCCGACTGGGCGACAAAGGATTTCTACCAGGTGCTTGGCGTGTCCAAGAACGCTTCAGCCGACGAGATCAAGAAGGCCTACCGAAAACTCGCACGCGACAACCACCCTGACTCCAAACACGGCGACAGTGCCTCTGAGGAGCGTTTCAAGTCCATCTCAGAGGCCTACTCAGTCCTGTCATCACCGGAAAGACGCAAGGAGTACGACGAGCAGCGCAGCCTGTTCGGGTCGGGCGGCTTCCGGCCGCCTCGACCCGGCCAGGGCCGCGACTTCAGTGACCTGTTCGGGGGTGGCGACGGCGGGGGTTTCAGTGACGTCTTCGGTGGGCTCTTCAACAACGCACGAACCTCGCGAAGCGTGCAGCCTCGCCGCGGCCAGGACGTGGAGTCCGAGACATCCCTGACCTTCGAGCAGGCGCTCGAGGGAATCACGGTGTCACTGCAGCTCAGCAGTGACACCGCCTGTGCTAACTGCTCTGGCACGGGCGCGAAAGCCGGCACCATGCCCCGGGTCTGCGCCACCTGCGAGGGCTCGGGCATGCAGACATCCAGCCAGGGGGGAGTGTTCGCCATGACCGAGCCCTGTCGGCAGTGTCTCGGCCGAGGGCTGGTCGTCGAACATCCCTGTCAGGTCTGTCATGGCTCCGGTAGGGGGATTTCTACGCGCACCATCCAGGCGCGCATCCCTGCGGGTGTCCGGGACGGACAGCGCATACGACTGCGCGGCAAGGGCGCCCCCGGGGAGCGAGGTGGACCGCCCGGTGACCTCTACGTGACCGTCCACGTGCCGCCACACCCTCTCTTCGGTCGCAGCAACGACAATCTCACCTTGACGGTGCCGGTGCGCTTCGACGAGGCGACGTTGGGTGCTGAGATCAAGGTGCCCACCGTCACCGGTCAGATGGTGACGCTGAAGATTCCACCAGGCACCCCCAACGGTCGCACCTTCAGGGTCAAGGGCAAGGGAGCCACACGCCGCGACGGCACCAAAGGGGACCTGCTGGTCACCGTCGAGCTTCAGACCCCTACGCAGCTGGACGACGCCGCTCGATCGGCGATCGAGGCGCTGCGCTCGGCATCGGCCCATCACGATCCACGGGCTGAACTGTTGAACAGAGGAAGGCGGTGAGATCGTGAGGGCAAGCTTCGCCATCGACCTGGGTAACCCCGACGCCCCGGTGTTCGTCATCAGCGTCGCTGCCGAGCTGTCGGGCATGCATCCCCAGACCCTTCGCAGCTACGACCGGATGGGACTGGTCACTCCGGGCCGCACCGCTGGGGGTGGGCGCCGTTACTCGTTGCGTGACGTCGAGCACCTTCGCTCGGTCGCCGAACTCACCGCTGCGGGCATTGGCATCGAAGGTGTGCGGCGAATTCTCGAACTCCAAGGTCAGGTGGTTGCCCTTCAGTCACGCCTGGCCGAGCTCGAAAGCCGGCTCGCGGTGTCGAGTTCCCAGACGCTGCCCAACCTACCCGTTGTGCGTCCGACCGCAGCTGTGACGCACTATCGAGCCGGAGCACCGCCATGGCGTTGACTCAGGCCGCGTCAGGACCGCCCAGGAGCTTGCTGGGCTGTCCGTCCCCAACAGAGTCTTGATGACCCGCTCCGGCGGGCGAGGTAATTGCAGCAAAAGGAGAGTCCCATGGACGTCAACAAGTTCACCCGACGCAGTCAAGAGGCGCTCAACGCCGCCATCGGGCTGGCTACCTCTGCCGGGAACCCGATGGTGGAGCCGCCGCACCTGTTGTCGGCCCTGCTCACCCAGCAAGAGGGGATCGCGGGTGCGCTGCTCAAGGCGGCTGGCGTTGACGCCGATTCTGTGGTCAAGCGCAACGCTGAGGCGCTGCGGCGGCTGCCGGCGGCGTCGGGTCCGTCGGTTGCTACGCCGTCGTACGGGCGCAACACGATCTTGACTCTGCAGTCAGCCGAGCAGCTGGCTCAATCTCTCGGCGACGAGTACGTCTCGACCGAGCACCTGCTGGTGGCGCTGGCCTCAGTCGAGAGTCCCGCCAAGGAGGCTCTCGAGTCGGAAGGCGCCACGAGCAAGGCGTTGCAAGGCGCCTTCGAAACCGTCCGAGGATCGGCTCGGGTAACCAGTCAAGATCCGGAGAGCACCTACCAGTCGCTGAACAAGTACGCCGTGGACCTCACCGCACGGGCTCGCGAGGGCCACCTCGACCCGGTCATCGGCCGCGACGGCGAGATTCGTCGCGTGGTGCAGGTGCTGTCTCGGCGTACCAAGAACAACCCAGTCCTGATTGGCGACCCTGGTGTGGGCAAGACCGCCGTCGTGGAGGGGTTGGCCCAACGGATCGTGGCCGGAGACGTTCCGGAGTCGTTGCGTGGGAGACGATTGCTGGCGCTGGACCTGGGAGCGATGGTCGCCGGAGCGAAATTCCGGGGCGAGTTCGAGGAACGACTCAAGGCTGTACTCGAGGAGATCAAGGACTCCGCCGGCCAGGTGATCACCTTCATCGACGAGCTGCACACCGTCGTCGGGGCGGGCGCGACGGGAGAGTCCGCGATGGATGCCGGCAACATGCTCAAGCCGATGCTGGCGCGTGGCGAGCTCCGCATGATCGGCGCCACGACGCTTGACGAGTACCGCAAGCACATCGAGAAGGACGCGGCCCTCGAGCGACGCTTCCAGCAGGTGTACGTCGGAGAGCCGAGTGTCGAAGACACCATCGCGATTCTGCGCGGTCTCAAGGAGCGCTACGAGGCCCATCACAAGGTGTCGATCGCCGACTCTGCCCTGGTGGCTGCCGCCGCCTTGTCCGACCGCTACATTCCCGGCCGACAGCTCCCCGACAAGGCCATCGACCTTGTCGACGAGTCGTCGTCGCGCCTGCGGATGGAGATCGACTCGAGCCCGGTCGAGATCGACGAGCTGCGCCGAACCGCCGACCGACTCACCATGGAGGAGCTGGCACTCGAGCGCGAAGAAGATCCCGCCTCGGTTGCCCGGCTCGAAGCGCTGCGTGCGGAACTCGCCGACAAGACCGAGCAGCTGCGGGCGTTGGAGAGCCGATGGGAGAGCGAGAAAGAAGGACTCAACCGCATCGGCGCCCTGAAGGAGCAGATCGACGAGCTGCGCGGCCAGGCTGAGCGCGCCCAACGAGAGGGTGATCTGCTACGGGCATCTGAGCTGCTCTACGGGCAAATCCCCGCGCTGGAGTCCGAGCTCAAGACGATGATGGAGTCCACGGAGTCGATCGACCCGATGGTCCATGAAGAGGTCACCGC
>JACCSH010000167.1 GCA_013813125.1 Nocardioidaceae bacterium
GTTGGTGTCGGTGTCGGGGTAGGGGTCGGCGTCGGCGTCGGGGTTGGGGTTGGTGTCGGTGTCCCGGTTGTCGGTGGAGCCGTGGACGTCGGTACGGTCACAGGTGGGGCTACCGGCTCCGGTCCTCTGGAGATGTAGAGAAGGACTGTCTGACCCATGACCGCTTCGTCTTCCGGGCTGGTGTAGGCCACGGTTCCGAAGGGGGCAAAGGAGTAAACGCTGGAAGCGACTTGGGGGTCGAGGCCCAGCTTCGTGAGCCTGGCGGTAGCCCTCTCGATGGTGTAGCCGAACATCGGAGGTATCGGCTCGGGCTTACCCTGCACCACGTAGGCGGGTGGCTTGACAAACTCCTTATTCGGGAGCCATTTCTGGATCACCTTCATCGCGTCACCCCACATCGGGGCAGCCGTCCCTGACCCCGAGGCGTCGTCAAGGATTTCACCTCCGATCTTCAGGCCGCGCAAATCCAACGGGCTGCCTTCGGCGTTGGCGCCCGCGATCATCGATGCAGTCGCCAAGTTCGGGGTATACCCGAGGAACCAGACCCCTTTGGTGTCCTGCACCGTCCCGGTCTTGCCCGCAGCGTCTTGCTCCAACTGCTGCAGATAGGCGTAACCACCCGGCTCGATCACGCCCCGCAAGACGTCGTTCACTCCGTCGGCTACCGGTCGAGCGAACAGACGCTCGCATCTCGGGCCGGGGAGCGAGATCACTTCGCCGTGGCGGTCGCGAATCTCCAAGACGGGAAGCGATACGCAGTGCATGCCCCTAGCGGCGAACGTGGCATATGCCTCGGCCATCTCCAGGGGACTTACGTCAACCGTGCCTAAGGTAAAAGTTGGGTACATCCAGCGGGATGGGTCTTCGATCTTGATCCCCATCCTCTGCGCCAGCCGTAGCGGCTTGCAGAGCCCCGTGACTTTCTCGAGCTGGAGATAGAAAGTGTTCACCGACTTTTGGGTGCCGGTATAGAGGTTGAACGTGCCAGATTCGGTCGAGTTGCGGACGGTGTCTTGCTCACTCGACTCCAAGAACTCGTCGTTGCAGATCCTGTAGTCGCTCAGCTTGTACGTATAGGCATAGGGCGAGTAGATCTCGGTATCGAGGGGCAAACCCATCCGGAGGGCCTGCGCCAGCACAAACGCCTTGAACGTCGAGCCGGGTTGGAACCCGCGAGAGTCGCCGTACTTCTCTGGCACCACGTAGTTCAGGAACGTCTCGCCTTTCTGCTTGTTGCGGCCCATCGGACGCGACTGTGCGATTGCCTTCACATATCCGGTGCCCGGTTCCACCATCGCCAAGCCGCCGATGGCCAGGTCGGTGGCGAACACGTGGGCACTGACGGACTTATCAGCTGCCTTCTGGAAGCGCGGGTCGATGGTGCTCTTGATCGTGAGACCACCGCCAGTGATCAGGGCGCGACGTTCCTCCTCGGATTCTCCCAGGGCAGGGCTCTTCAGCAGATATTGCAGCAGGTAGTCACAGAAGAACGGGGCGGCGCTGTCCACGCACCCGTTTGAGACGAGCTTGATGTCGAGACCAAGGGGATGTGAGCTGATTCGGTTAGCTTTCTTTCGTGTTATCTTGCCGAGGTCGCGCAAGGTAGCCACGACGGTGTTTCGGCGCTTCAGCGCCGCCTTCTTGTTGTTCGTCGGGTCGTAGAGGCTAGGGTTTTTCACCACACCAGCGAGCAGGGCGGACTGCGCGGTCGTGAGCGTCGCCGCGCTGGTGGAAAAGTAGTGCTGAGCAGCAGCCTCGATGCCATACGCGCCGTCACCGAAGTAGGCGGAATTCAGGTACTTCTGGAGGATCTCTCTCTTGGTCAGATGGTCTTCGACCCAGGTCGCATATCGCAGCTCCGAAACCTTGCGTGCGTAGGTTTCCGCAGTGGCAGCGGCCCTTTCCTCGGCGGTGTCTGCATTTTGTTCCAACGTGCGCTTGACCAGCTGTTGCGTGATCGTCGATCCTCCCTGGACCACACCACCACTTGTCTGGTTGACGATCAACGCTCGCAACGTTCCTTGCACGTCGATAGGCCCGTGCGTGTAAAAGCGCGCATCCTCGATGGCGATAATCGCCTCGCGCATGGAAGGGGCGATCTTGTCGAGAGGCACGTTTATGCGGTTCTCGTCATAGAACACGGCCAACTTGCTGCCGTCTGCAGCCAGCACACGCGTCCGCTCGTTGAGAGCCTGGAACTTCAGCCTCAGGGGAAAGTTCTCCATCGCGGCGGCACTTTCCTCCGCGCCCTTGCTCGCCAGCCCCACCCAGGGGAGAGCGAGGCCGGCTATCAGGACTCCGGAGAGAACGCTCACGCCAATGATGACGGCTATCTGGTGCACCACGCCGCGTTCTTCACGGGCGCTTGACATATGACCGAACATGGCTTTCAGGGTACGGCAGCGGCCAGCGGTTTCGATATCGAGTCGTGACCGCCATGCGGTTCCTGGACGCACTCGCGCCGCACAAGCCGACGGCTTGAGGAGCAGCGTTGCGGTCTGGTACCCGCTACCACGGCTGTCCGATGAGAAGAGCAGCCGGCTCCTCATCGGACAGCAAGAGCTACGCAAAGTAGCACAAGGTTTACTCTAAGAGGTCATTCCTGTACTCTGGTCACAGAGGGTGATAGAAGTGCCCTTATCTGTTAAAACGATCTTGGGGCGGCATTATGGCATGGAACGAGCGGTGGACCGAGTCCGCCGCATGTAGCACATCGCGACCGGACGCGCTCTTCGTGCGAGGTGCCGCACAGAATCGGGCCAAACAACTCTGTACCCAGTGTCCTGTGCGTACCGAATGCCTGACCGAGGCTCTCACGAACAATATCGAGTGGGGAGTCTGGGGCGGTATGACGGAACGCGAACGCCGGGCGCTACTTCGGCGTAGGCCGAATGTCACTTCTTGGCGGCGACTGCTCGAGACCGCCCGCGAACAACATGGGAGTCTCTCCGCGGTGGCAGCCGTTGAAAGCGGTACTGAGTCGGTTGACCTTCGGAGTGCCTGACCAACTACGATCAGGCAGACAGAGGCACGTGCGGTGAACGAGCCAGCATCTCTCCGATCCGCCGCAAGGACGTCCTATCGTGCACATCGCTGGCGAGCGAATTGACCGTGACCGTCGGCACATTCGGATGCGCCGCAGCAAACCGTCGACGTATTCTGCGTTCTTGTTCTAGCTGGGCCAACCGGCTCGAATGCAGACGCAATAGCGCGGCAGTGAGCATTTCCACATGGTCGAGGCGTTCTGCCGCCGCTTCCGCTGCACGTGCAGTGAGGCCCGGAGCCAAGGACTCGCTCACTCGGTTGAGGACGAGACCTGCGAGCGGCATACGCTCCGCTGCCAACCGCTCGACGAAGAATGCAGCCTCGCGCAAAGCATCGCTCTCAGGCGTTGCCACCACGAGGAAAGCAGTCCCAGGGCCCCTGAGAATCTCGTAGGTCTTCTCGGCGCGAGCCCGAAACCCGCCGAACAACGTGTCGAATGCGGCGACGAAAGCCTGCACATCGCGGAGAGTCTGCCCACCAAGTACCTTGCTCATCGCGTTGGTGGCTGCGGACATGCCGGCATTCAACAGCCGGGTGGGCCCTTTGGCTGGGGCGAGCAGCAACTTGATGAGGCGACCGTCGAGAAAGGACGACAGCCTCTCGGGTGCGTCGAGAAAGTCCAAAGCCGATCGTGACGGAGGTGTATCGACGACTATCAGATCCCATCGCCCCTCTGCCAGGGCTTCTGCGTGCAGCTGCCCAAGCTTTTCCATTGCCATGTACTCCTGAGTGCCGGCAAGGGAGCTGGAAATAGCCTGATAGAAGGGATTGCTGAGAATTTGCGCTGCCTTCGCTGGTGTGGCGTGGGACTCCACGACGTCGTCGAAGGTCCGTTTCATGTCGAGCATCATCGCGTCGAGGCTTCCGCCGATAGCCGTGTCAACGCCCACCACCGGCCTCGGCGAGTTGTCGAGCTCGGCAAGTCCGAGGGACTGTGCCAGCCGTCTAGCGGGATCGATCGTCAATACGACGGCCTTGCGCCCACGTTCTGCGGCGCGCAGCGCCAGGGCCGCGGACACAGTGGTCTTGCCTACGCCTCCCGCGCCGCAGCACACGATGATGTGCACATGTGGATCCCCGATCAGCTGGTCGATATGCAAAGCGGGGACTTCGGCACGCCTCCCCGCGAGGGGGCCGACCCTCGGCGGGCTGCGGCGTCCTGGCTGCGGTTTGTCCGTTCGGGCCGACCTGCCGGTCTGTGACTGCCGAGGCATCTCAGAAGGCCCTGCTCGCGCAGAGGGAGTCGGCCAGCTCGTAGAGCGACCCCAAGTCGATGCCTTCGTGGACGTACGGCAGGTCGACAGCCCGGACTCCGGTCGCCTCTATTCGCGCACGTTGTTCTCGTTCGAGCACAACTCGTTCACTGTGCTCCTGGGCGAGTCCGAGGAGGCCGGCGACAATGGAAGAATCGGCCTCGACACCCGCTTCCTTGAGCGCTGCCTCGATGGATGTTCCGTCGAGCTCTCCCGCCAACGCGGCTGCGAAGTCGGACGGTGGCAATTCGGACTCCCTTACGAGGTTGACGACTATCACCCCGATTGGCAGCCCGATGCCCTCCAGGTCACCGAGACCATCGAGAGTTTCCTGGACTGGCATCTCCTCAAGCGTCGTCACGAGGTGGATGCGGGTGCGAGGTGACTTCAGCATTTTCATGATCGAGTCGGCTTGACTGCGGATCGGGCCGACTTTCGCTATACCTGCCACCTCAGTATTGACGTTGAGGAAGCGGCCAATGCGGCCAGTCGGTGGAGCGTCGAGAACCACGGCGTCATACGTCGGCCGGCCGGCCTGAGTGCGCCGGGTCGCCTCGAACACCTTGCCCGTGAGTAGCACGTCGCGCATACCTGGAGCGATCGTCGTGGCGAAGTCGATGACCCCGAACCGGTCGAGGGCCTTGCCGGCCCTGCCCAGCCGATAGAACATGTCCAGGTACTCCAGGAGCGCCGCTTCGGCGTCAATCGCCAAGGCGAAGACCTCGCCGCCGTCAGGTCCGACGGCCACGCGTCGCTCGGCATAGGGAAGCGGAGCGACATCGAACAGCGACGCGATCCCCTGGCGTCCTTCCACCTCGCAAAGCAGCACCTTCTTGCCACCGGAAGCGATAGCCAGCGCCAGTGCTGCCGCCACGGTGGTCTTGCCCGTTCCACCCTTTCCCGTGACCACGTGAAGGCGCACGTCTGACGGCTCGGACGGCTGGCTCATTGGATCGAGCGTAGTCATTCAGATTGCTGAGTCGACGGCCGCAGTGTCGATTTGGTCTTCGCCCTAGGCCGTGGCAGACTTAGTTGAGGAGTCAACTATCTTTCACCCCCACTCAACACTCTTAGGAGCAGCACACCATGACCAAGATCGCCATCATCGTGGGAAGCACCCGACCAGGACGCAAAGCTGACGCCGTCGCCGCGTGGGTTCACCAGATCGCCGAGCGTCGAGGTGACGCTCAGTTCGAGGTCGTGGACATCGCCGGTTTCAACCTGCCGCTGCTCGACGAGGCACTGCCGCCCTCGATGGGCCGGTACGCCAAGGAGCACACCCGCACCTGGGCGGCCAAGATAGCGTCGTTCGACGGCTTCGTGTTCGTCACACCGGAGTACAACCACTCCACATCCGGGGCACTCAAGAACGCCATCGACTTCCTCTACGCCGAGTGGAACAACAAGGCGGCCGGCTTTGTGAGCTACGGAGCAGCCGGCGGCACCCGAGCAGTAGAGCAGCTGCGCCTGATCGTTGGTGAGCTGCAGATCGCCGACGTACGTGCGCAGGTGGCGCTGTCGCTGTTCACCGACTTTGAGAACTTCTCCACCTTCGCACCAGG
>JACCSH010000179.1 GCA_013813125.1 Nocardioidaceae bacterium
ACGTGGCGTCGTGCGCAATGGCAACCCCACCGCCTTCGAACGTGGCAAGGTCGGCCGACTCAATGTGCTCGATGGAACGATCGTCGTCCGAGGTGTGGTCGGGAAGGCCAACGTCAAGCTGGTCGGAAACAAGGCCCGCAAGAACGTCAAGGGAACGACGATCACGGAAGTCCTCTTCAATGGTCGGTTGATCAATGTGTCCGGTAACGACACGATCAAACTGGGCAGTGTGGCCACGCTTCAGCCGAGAATCGTCAAACGCACTAAGTACGGCATCGAGGTGACCGCCCTGCGAGTGACACTGCTCAACAGGTCGGTGGAACTCAACTTGGGACACGCAAAGGTGGCAATTCGGCCCAGCGGCCTCTGACCCCTGAGATGGAGCCGCAGTGGCCCCATCGCAGGCAGTAATAACCCCCTCAAACTGGCGGGACCGGATTCGGTCTCGCCAGTTTGGCGTCCGGTTCCTCTGTGCAAAGATGCCGCGGCACGGCACCGGCGGTCGGGTCCGCCGCTCAGCAGGTCCGGTCCACGGTGGCATCGTGACGCACGTCGGCAATCAGGGAGCGGGTGGCGGCCAGGTCGGGGAAGACGACACTGGCATCCCCCGCATATCCGCTCCGGCCCGGCAAGACGCAGACCCGCACCTGCGCCGGGTCAATCGTCATCACGGTCCGACCTAGTCGGTAGAGCTCGACCGGGCTCAGGTTCGTGTCGGTGTAGCGGGCGAAGACCCCCAACGCACCCTCGAAGAAGCCCGGCCGATCCAACCGCTCCACGAGAGTCCGCAGGCCACCCTTCAACAGTTCCCCCTGGTTCATCGACCGGTCGAAGTCACCGCGCGGCAAGCCGTACCTGATCCGCGTAAAGGCCAGCGCCTCGACTCCGGAGAACCGGTGATAGCCCGGACGGAACACCTGCTCCAGGTCATCCATCTCGTACGTCACCCGCGCGCGCACCTGCCCGATGCCGTCCACCATCCGGACGAGACCAGGGAAACTGGCTACGAAGACGTAATCCGGCTCGATGCCCGTCAGCGCCGCTACAGCTCCGGCGGTCAACTCGGGTCCGCCGTACACCATCGCCGCGTTGATCTTGTCGCGACCGACTCCGGGTATGTCGACATACGAGTCGCGGGGAATACCGATTGTGACGGCGGAGGAGTTGCCAGTGTTCATCCCGACGAGCTGGATCGCGTCTGACCTGCTCCGCATCACCGGCTCACCGCGCCGCGCGTCGGATCCGAGCGCCAGCATCCAGATGACATCGTCGGTGGCGTCGAGGCCCTCGACCCCGTCGAGCTCCACCAGCGCGAACTCGGGTGGGGGACGACTGGCGTTTGGAACCAGGACGGCGAACACCATCGCTGCCGCCACCAGCAGCACCGGACGACTACACCCGCGACGGCGGAGGAGAGTGCCTCTCACGGGCCGTCTCGGTGCCGCTGAAGCGAATAGCCGAAGATTTGCCACTTGGATCCGTCGCGGGTCAGATAGAGCTCGCCCTCCACGGAAAACCGCGTCTCGTTGCCGCCCGGTAGCACCCCGGCGATGCGCAGACTCACTTTCGCTGAAGCTCCCCCGACGACACCATCGGCGCCGAAGATGAACAATCGAACCCGCCGCTTGTCGATGATCACCGCGGACAGGTCGGCTCCCAGGGCGGCATTCGTGGTGACATCTCGGTGTTCTCGAGCCAACGCTGCGGCATGGGGAGTCCATGCTGTGAACGCTTTCGCGAAGTCGTTGGTTGGGTAGCCGGTCCTGGGAAAGGCGCCATCGATCCAGCTGACAATCGGCTTGCTGATGGCGTGGCGCAAGCGGGCTTTCTGCCTCCGGTCTACTCCCCCCCGCAACTGCTCGATCGAGACCTTGAGGGCCGAGTCAGCCCGGGTGAGCTCGACAGGTCCAGCGGTCGAGACCGGTGCTGGCGTAGAAGATGAAGAGCTTTGCGGCGGTGTGCTCACCGGTGAAGGCGTCCGGGAGGTCACCGCCGCCGCTGACTCGTCGGAGACGGATGTGCTGTCGCCGCCCGTGCAGGCAGTGGCGCCGAAGGCGGTGGCGGCGACTGTGAAGATGAGAATCCGGGCGTGGCGGCGGTGCACATCGACAAGGGTGGCTGATTGGCCCAGGTCCCACAACACGCGCACAGCGAGCTGTCACCCGCGGAGGCGACCTGGCCCGTTTCAAGGGGCCGGCCGGGACAACGGGCCTCCGACCGCAGATCGCGGCCCCTCCCACCTACGGGCCCAAAGTCGCGAGGGATAGCCTGGGAGTCCCTATTCTCGAACTTGAGCGGAAGAGGCGAATCGCACGCCGTGTCCCAGTCCCCGCAAGACCACGCGATGTCCGACTTCGGTCCGAACGAATGGCTTGTCGAAGAGATGTACGAGAAGTTCCGGGCCGACCCCGACTCCGTTGATGAGGCGTGGCGCGATCTTTTTGCAGAAGATGGCGGCAACGGGGCGGCACGACGAACTCCGGCCGCCCCCCCGTCACAGGACGAGGACTTGCCAGCAGGCGCCAAGCCGGCTGCGCGGAGCGCCAGCAAGACAGACCAACCCGGGTCAGCGCCGGAGCCTAAGGCGACCTCGCCAGCGGCCTCGCCAGCGGCTCTTGCCGACTCGGCAGCCGCCTCGTCTGCCAAACCTGCCCAAGACCGAGTTGCGACAAAGCCCATCCCTGCGAATGCGACCACCAAGCCGGCACCCAAGGAGAAGTCAGCAAAGGCCGACGATTCCACTGTTGACGCCGAGTCCGAGCGTGCTGTGGAGCCCCAGAAGCTTGTGCTGAGAGGCGCCGTCGCTCGCACAGTCACCAACATGGATGAGAGTCTGTCCGTCCCCACGGCCACCAGCGTGCGCACTATCCCGGTCAAGCTCCTCATCGATAACAGGGTCGTGATCAACAACCACCTCGCCCGTGCCCGCGGCGGCAAGATCTCGTTCACTCACCTCGTGGGATTCGCCTTGGGCAAGGCGCTCAAGGCGATGCCCGAGATGAACTACGGCTATCAGG
>JACCSH010000181.1 GCA_013813125.1 Nocardioidaceae bacterium
ATAGTAAACATCGCCACCGACACTCCCGTCAACCCCTGTGGGCAGGGCGCCTGCGTTCATCACAGGAGCACAACAGATGGCCATTTCGTTTCGCCCTGACGTACTCCTCTGCGACCATGAAAAGGACGGCGCGGTGGGGACCGACACGCCAACGAAAACCCTCAACTCCCGCCGGGCTCGCACTCTAGATATCAAGTAGTGCAGCAGGGGGCAGGGCATGGACGAGACAGATTGGCAGCGACAACTACTGGTCGGCCTGCTGGCTCTGGCGGTGGTGGCAGCCTTGGTGGGCGGGATAGGTGGCTTCCTCAGCCTGCGAGCCGCAGAGCTTGCCGGCATCACGCCAGCGGCCGAGACCACCTCCACCGACCCGACGGATCCCTCCCCGGAGCCGAGAGCACCGCGACCCGAACCCACCCGACCTCCTGAGTCAACTCAGCCGCGACCAACCGATCCGAGATCACCGAGCCCCACGCCCGAGAGGGCATACACCTTGACAGCTTCCCCCGAGTCGGTGGCGGCCTATGAACGCATCAATCTGGTGGGCACCTACGAGGGGACCGGCGCACCCACGACGGTGCAGGTGCAACGTTTGGAGGGTAAGACCTGGGTGGACTTCCCGGTCACCGCGAGCGTCGTCGACGGCAGATTCGCTACCTACATCATGACGGGCGTGGTCGGCCTCAACCGGTTTCGGGTCCAGGACACCAGCGGTCAGACCTCCAACGTCGTCTCGGTCGCGATCGGCTGAACAGGGAGCCCTTTTTCCTCCAGGCAGGACAGTTCCTGCTGGCCGTATCGCACTAAAGTGGCGACGTGGAACTGCTTCCGCTCGTGCTGACGTCCGGCTGGGCCAGTGGGATCAACGCCTACGCTGTGGTGTTCGTCATGGGCATCTTGGGCCGCGTCGCAGGCCTCGAGGTAGTGCCTGAGACGGTGCAACGACCGGAGGTGCTCGCCATCGCGGGAGGCATGTTCGCCGTCGAGTTCGTCGCTGACAAGATCCCCTTCGTCGACTCCATGTGGGACACCGTCTCGACGCTCATCAGGCCAACGGTCGGGGCGATTGTCGCCTACGCTCTCGCTGGTGACGCCGAGTCTGTCGACCAGGCGCTCTACGCCTTCGCAGGTGGTGGAGCCGCCTTAGCATCGCACCTGGTCAAAGGCGGTCTGCGGCTGGCTGTCAACTCGTCGCCGGAACCCTTCAGCAACGTGGCGGTCTCTCTCGGCGAGGACATCACGGTGGCTTCAGTCATCTCGCTCGCCCTCTATCATCCCTGGATTGCGCTAGGAATTGCTTCGTTCCTTTTCATCACAGGGACGATCTTGGTCATTGTGCTGTTTCGGCTGGTGATGCGCGGCTGGCGACGCTGGAAGGCGCAACGGGAGCCTGCCGGTGTCGGTCTCGGCTGACCTCTCGGCGGCGTCTCAGCCCGCACCGACGACTCCGTCCACGACACCTGGCACCACCCGGTCCCATGACTGGGAGGCACACCTATGGGCTCCCCTTGCCGGTCGCAAGATCATCTGCGCGTTCGAGGTACTCGCCGGAATGACCGGTCTTGTCGACTCCTTCAAGACCTGGGGTGCAGGCGAGCTCCTGCTGATCGCTGACGGGGTGGGCGCTGGCCCGCTCCCTCCAGACGATGCCGCCGAAGTGATCGTGCTCGACTCCCCCGCGGCAGACTCCGTCACCGACCAAGTCCGGGCCCGACTGATCCCGGCGCAACGGTTGACCCATCGGGTCGTCGAAGCCGTCGAGCGATTCGACCCTGCCGGTGAGGCTCTGTGGTGGCTCAGTGCGATCCCGCGCAACACGCCTCTGCTGGGGCGGAATGTGTGGGGAGGCCGCCCACCTCACCAGGTCGCGCTCGAGGACAAGCTCATGGTCGACAGCCTGCTGGCCGACATCGATGCTCCGAGAATGGCGACTCTCAACGCGCGAGCCACCTACGGCGACTTGGCCAGGGCCACTGAACGTCTGCTTGCCTCCACCGGGGCCGCTGGCGCTGTCTGGGCTGGCGACAGTCGTGACGGGATCAACGGCGGCGCGGACTATGTGCGTTGGATCTGCACCCCCGAGCAGGCCCGCGAGGCGGCGGCTTTCTTTGCCCGACACTGTGACCAGGTGCGGGTCTCCCCGTTTCTCGAAGGTGTGCCCTGCAGTGTGCACGGCATCGTGCTTCCCGACGGGGTGGTCGTCCTGCGGCCGGTCGAGCTCGCCGTCTTACGTGATGTCAGCCGCGGACGCTTCGTGTACGCCGGCATGGGCACCACCTGGGACCCGCCGCCCAACGACACCCAGGCGATGCGGGAACTCGCCCGGAGCTTCGGCCTCAGCCTGCAAGACCGGCATGGGTATCGAGGCGGCTTCGGCCTCGACGGGGTGCTCACCACCGACGGCTTTCGGGTCACCGAGCTCAACCCGCGACTCAGCGGCGGCCTCTCTCGACTGGCGCGAGCTGCTCCATCAGCACAGCTGGACCTCGTCCATCTGAACGCGCTCGTCGGTCGAGACGTAGGTCGCCCGGCAGCAGAGATCGAAGCGTTGGCGCTGAAGGAGTTGGAGGCACGGAGGTTCCAGGAGGCGGCTGGCTCCTCTCCCACCGTCCATACGACCGAGTCGGAGACGGTGTCGGTCTCCATAGTCTCGGGGCGACTCCTGGAGCTCCCCGACGGGGCTGCCACCGCTGCGCTGGGCTCTATCCTGCGAGGCCCTTCTTCGGTGGGCACCTTCGTTCGGCTGGCTCCTTCGACTGTTGGTGCGCCGGGTGAGCTCTCACAGCCATCGCCCGACCGGGCGGCTGATCTCGCGGTTATGCTTCTCGACTTTGCCGACCGCGCCTGGAACACCCAGTTCGGCGAGCTGACGGCAGCGCCGGACGTGGCTTTCAGGTGAGCGTCTCGTCGCCGAGCCGGATTCGGCATCGTGGCTGAAGTCGTCGTCGTCGGAGGCGGTGTTGCCGGCCTGGCGGCTGCGGCCCGACTCTCGAAGCTGCGTCACCGCGTGACGCTCATCGAGCGCAACCCCACGATCGGCGGCGCGCTGCGGGGCATCGAACGAGACGGGTTCAGCTGGGACTCAGGCGCCGCGATGGTGGCCCTGCCGGCGATTCTGCGAGACCTGTTCCGCAAGTCCGGTCGACCGCTCGAAACCTACGTCGACCTGCGGCTGATCAATCCGGCGCGCCGCCACGTCTTCCCCGATGGCTCCGCGGTCGACCTGCCCACTGGTTCACGGGGCGACCAGATCACGGCTCTCGACGCCGGGCTCGGGCAAGGCACCGGTCTCCAGTGGGCCGCGTACGTCGACCAACAGGCCGAGCAGTGGCATCTTCTTCGCAACCTCGTCCTCGACGACCCCCAGGGGAGTTCGAACCTTGCCAGCCGGGACGTAGCACGCCTGCTCCACATCCGCACCTCGTTGGCCCGGCAACTGAGCAGGTCGCTCCCCGACGAACGGCTGCGCAGAATCGCCTCATCCGGCTTCGAGCTCGCCGGGTCATCACCGGCTCGTGTGCCGGCATATCTGGCAGTGGAGTCGTATGTCGAGCGAAGCTTCGGCTTGTGGCAGGCACCCGGCGGCATGGCCGCCCTGATCTCTGCCCTGGCCCTCCGGATGGCTGAACGCGCTGTCGACGTGCGCTGCACCGAGACCGTCACCGCGATTTTGACGAGTGCCGGCGCAGTGGCTGGCGTCGAGCTGTCCGAGGGCGAAACGATCACCGCCGACGTCGTGGTGTGCGCGATCGACCCGCGCGTTGTGTTCGGCCAACTGCTGCCGCGGTCAGTGGCTCGCAACGGCCGCCGGGCCTTCAGGGCCGCCGTCGCTGTGACTCCTCCGAACATCACGCACGTCGGCTTGAGCGGTGTCGTGCCACCCCTGCCCGCCGAGACGGTTCTGCACGGCGACCCGCTCCTCGTCATCCGTCAGCAGCTCGAGCCGTCCATAGACGCGACTGGAGAGACAGCCGCTGGACTCCCCGCCAGATCGGCTTGGACAATTCTCCACCGTGGTGGTGATGATGTCGACGTGCTGGAGGCGCTTGCCACGCGAGGCATCGACGTCCGTTCCCGGCTGGTAGCTCGAGTCGACCGCAGACCGGGCGACATCGCCACGGAGACGGCCACACCGTCGTACGGCTTCGAATGGAACGGTCGGCGGGTCGCCGCCAGGCGGGCGGGGCTCGCGAACCCGTTGCCTGGACTGCACCTCATCGGCGCCTCAATGTATCCGGTTTCAGCAATCCACTATGCCGCCTGGAGCGCTGCTCATGTCGCCCAGCTGCTCGGCAAGGCTTGATAGTGGCAAGAACGGAAATCAGACCCTCTGTTGGAGGCTGGCAAAGATCTCACGAGTCGCCGTGGACCGGTTCAGAGTGTAGAAGTGCAAGCCAGGCGCACCTCCGTCGAGCAACTCCTCGCACAGCTCGATGGCTAGCTCGGTCCCTGCCCCCCGTACCGCGTCGCCCGACGGCAGCGCCTCGAGGCGGGCGACTATGTGCTCGGGCACGGGTGTCCCCGACAGCCGGGCGAACCGCTCGAGCTGGGCCAGGCTGGTGATCGGCATGATGCCGGGGATGATCGGGATATCGCTGCGGAGAGCTCTGACCCGCTCGACCAGCTGGCGGTAGTCGTCGGAGCGGAAGAAGAGTTGGGTGATGGCGAAATCTGCACCGGCCCTCGCCTTCGCCACCAGCACTTGGGTGTCGGTACGAAGATCAGGAGCTTCTGGGTGACCGGCCGGAAATGCCGCCACCCCCACGCAGAAGTCACCGAGCTCGCGGATGAGCTCGACCAGTTCGACCCCGGAGTTGAGGCCACCCGGCGTAGGCGTCCAGGTTTGGTTAGCGCCCGTTGGGGGATCACCACGCAAGGCGAGCAGATTGCGCACACCTGCGTCGGCGTACCGACCGATGATCGATCGAAGCTCGTCGCGAGAGTGTCCCACGCACGTCAGGTGAGCCACTGGCGTCAAAGTGGTCTCGCTGGCGATGCTTTCGGTGATCCGAATCGTCCGGTCGCGCGACGAGCCACCAGCCCCGTAGGTAACGGAGACGAACGTGGGCCGCAATGCCTCGAGCTCACGGATCGTCTGCCACAACTGCGCTTCACCGTCGTCGTCTCTCGGCGGGAAGAACTCAAACGAATAGGAACGACGGCCGCCTACAAGGAGCTCCCGCACAGTGGACGCCCTCCCGGGCATGCTGGACGGGAGCCCTCGGGTCACGGCCCAACTCTAGGTATCGCATCCAGTCGGCCCACGACCAGGTTCTGATCCGGCAAAGAGAGGGATCCCCTCCGAGGACGGGCCAAGATCACGCCTCCGCCCACTTGTAGGCTCGGGCGCGTGACGCAGACGAGCCCGCCTCAACCGCGCAACCCACCTATGACGTCTCCAGCCCCCCCGACGGCAACGAGGCGCACACCATCCACACCGTTAGCGGACGAGCCGATCAGCGAGGAGTTTAGAGAGCAGATCACCGCAACGCTCACGGCTTTCATCTCCCAACGGCAGCTGGCACTCGCGGCGCTGGGCGACGACCTTGACCCGTTGTTCGTCACCGCTTCGCACTACCTGACCGGAGGAAAGCGACTCCGCCCCGCGTTCGCCTACTGGGGGTGGCGATCTGCCGGTGGCAAGCCAGACAAGACCGACGCCATCATCTCAGCAGCAGCGGCGATCGAGCTGGTCCATGCCAGCGCGCTGGTGCACGACGATGTGATGGACGACTCCGCAACTCGACGAGGACGACCCGCGGCGCATCATGAGTTCGCGAGCCGAAGAGCCGAGCGGCTCGGCGTCGAGCCAACCGATCCCATCGTGCGCCGCTATGGGCGCAGCGCCGCGATCCTGCTCGGAGACATGCTCTTGTCGTGGTCCGACCAGTTGTTGATGACCAGCGGCTTCAAGCCAAAGGCGGTGGCCCGCGGGCGCGTTTACTTCGACAAGCTGCGCACCGAGGTGGTGGCCGGGCAGTTCCTGGACGTCCTGGCCCAGACCAGCTCGACGAGCAGCTCGTCCGACGCGATGCGCATCGTGCGATACAAGTCAGCCAAGTACACCGTCGAGCGACCCTTGCAGTTCGGAGCTGTCCTCGCGAAGGCGGACCTTCCCCTGTTGACGGCGTTGTCGTCGTACGGCGTCCCGCTGGGCGAGGCCTTTCAGCTCCGCGACGACCTGCTCGGTGTGCTCGGCGAGAGCATCCAGACCGGCAAACCCAGTGGCGACGACATCCGTGAAGGGAAGCGGACACTGCTCATCGCACGGGCCCACCAGCTCGCGACGCCTGCGCAGCGTGATGTGTTGAGTGCCAACTTCGCCAATCCACAGATCAGCACCGAAGGTGTCGCAAGCGTGCAGGAGGTGTTGCGAGCAACCGGCGCCGTGAAAGCGGTCGAGACGGTGATCACCGAGCTCACCGCCGCCGCACTGGCGGCGCTCGCTCACGCCCCGATCAGCGACGAGGCGGCGAGGAGTGCGCTCCGCGTGTTGAGTGACCGCGTCACCAACCGCACAGTCTGAACCGCACAGTCTGAGAAGGGTCACAGGAGGGCTTGAGCGCGCCGTCGTACCTCAGTGCCGCGGTTTTCCCGGAGCGCATCGATCGGCCGACCAGGCAGGGAGTCGTCCGGGGTGAACAGCCACTCGATGGACTCGACGTCACTGAAGCCACGGTCGGCGAGCAGGATCAGGGTCCCGCTCAGGCCCTTGACGATGCTGCCGTCCTGCACGCAGTCGGCGGGGATGCCAGGCTCCCGTAGTGCCAGGCGCCGGACAGCAACCAACTGATGTTCCCTGGTCAGCTGCCGGACCTTGGTCGCACTGACTCCCAACATCTCTGCGACCTGAGCCATCGTCAGCCAGTCCGCGACGAGCCCGTCGAGGACGTCTGCCGCGGGAGCTGGGGCCGGCTGGCTCGGTTGGATGTCGCTCACCCCGCCTAGCCTGCCATGTCGTCGCTGCTCGGACGGCGTGGAGAGGCGATGTGAGCCCGGCTGCGATCCGCACTCGACTCGGCAGCAGCGGCGAGGCTGTCCGGGCGAAGGCCTTCCCGTACGTAGACTCGCCGGGTGGACAAGCCTGCCACCGTCGACTCGCTCGTGGGACGTCTGCTCGACGGGCGCTATCTCGTGGGCGAAAGGATCGCCCGCGGGGGCATGGCCACGGTTTACGAAGCGACGGACCTGCGTTTGGACCGGGTGGTCGCCTTGAAGGTCCTGCCCTCTGCACTGGCAGACGACGAGGAGTTCCATAAACGCTTCGCCCGCGAGGCACGATCCGCCGCCAGGCTCACCCATCCCAACGTCGTGGCGGTCTACGACCAAAGCGAGGACGATGGGGTGCTGTTCTTGGCGATGGAGTACATCGACGGCCGCCACACCTTGCGAGACGTCATCCGGTCCGAAGCGCCGCTGCCGCCAGCCCGCGCACTTGCACTGCTCGAAGAGGTGCTGAAGGCGATCAGTGCCGCCCACCAGTCCGGCATCGTGCACCGCGACATCAAACCCGAGAACGTCTTGATCGACCCGCGCGGTCAGGTGAAGGTGGCCGACTTCGGGCTGGCCCGAGCCATCAGCTCCGCGACGAGCGCAACGGCAACTGGCGGACTGCTCCTGGGCACCGTCTCCTATCTGCCGCCCGAGCTCGTCACCACCGGGACAGCCGACGCACGCTCCGACGTCTACTCCCTGGGCGTTGTGGCGTTCGAGCTGCTGACTGGCCGCAAGCCGCACACAGGTGAGACACCGATCCAGGTGGCCTACAAACACGTGCACGAGAACATCTGCGCCCCCTCTGACCTGGTCGACGGCATCCCGCCGTACGTCGACGCGTTCGTGATCGGTGCGACTCGACGAGACCGCACCCAGCGGCCGGCCGATGCTCACGTGATGCTCCGACAGCTGGGCCGCGTCCGTTCCGCGATGATCTGCGGAGTGGTCGACGACGACGAGCTCACCAGCGACCTCACTGTGGCGATGTCCGGTCGGTCGTCGGGTGATCGCGTCGCGGAAGCTGGGGCGTCGGCGCGGAGAAGCCCGTCGGCGAGACCGCCGTCTGGAGTAGATCGCGACGAGGTGTTCAACTTCGCGATGTACGACGACTTCCCGGCCGACACCGCCGCTGAACGGCCAGAACGCACTCTGCTGGTCAGCGAGAGCCGACATCAGGCTCCCTCAGGACCGTCCGACGATGGACTGGCAGAAACCTCGGAACCCGCCGCAGGTGACCACCGGCACTTCGGCTCGACGCGTCTCAAGGACCCGCCGGAGCGTGCACAACTACCTCGTAGACGCCGAAAGCGCGGCTGGATCGCTTTTCTGCTGGTGGTGCTGCTTGCAGCCGGAGCAGGTGTAGCGGGCTGGTACTACGGCATCGGGCGCTTCGAGGCGACTCCCAACGTAGTCTCACTCAACGAAGCCGCCGCGAAGGACGTGGTCGAATCCAAGGGACTGAGCTTCAAGGTGGCCAGCACGGCTTTCTCCGAAACGGTACGACCAGGGCACGTGATATCCACCAGCCCCCGTGAAGGGGAAAAGATCGTGTCCGACGGTGTCGTGCTTGCAGTGGTGTCTCGAGGTCCTGAGCGCTACGACATGCCGAATCTCGAGAACATGAGCGAGTCAAAGGCCGTCCAGACAGTCAGGGAGAACTCCCTGACTGTCGGCAAGCTGAACCGCAGCTGGAACGAGGAGGTCCCAGTCGGTGAGGTGGTCAGCTTCGAGCCTCAGTCTGGTGTCGAGCTCAAACCCGGCACGAAGGTCTCGCTCGTGGTCAGCAAAGGCCCTGAACCTCTCCAGGTCACCGACCTGAGCGGGCAAGCAGCCGACACGGCCACCCAGACGCTGAAGTCGCTCGGGCTGAAGGTGAAGATCGAGGAGCGCTACGACGACCGGGCCGCTGAGGGAGTCGTTCTTTCGCAGACACCGTCTCGGGGAACCCGCTACGCGGGGGACACGGTCAGGCTCGTCGTCAG
>JACCSH010000182.1 GCA_013813125.1 Nocardioidaceae bacterium
GTGGAGGCGGACCCGCTTACTTCACTTGCTGCGGCCGGTTCTACTTGGTCAGAGGCTGACGGTTCTTCCGGCGACTCCGAGGTGATGGCCTCATCCATGCCGTGCAGCGCGCACAGTCTAAACGATCTGTGCTCGACACCAGCAACGGTTTTTGTGCGTCAGTGTCGGAGGCGGTTTGAGGCAACCGCTATCCTCTCGTCACCGCGCCTGCGGGATCGGCTTTTCAGACAAGGGGCCTCAGCGATGACAGCCAAGAAGACGTCGGACAAAGCGGCATCCCCGGCCGCACCGGCGAAAACCACGGCAAAGAGCCCTCGAGAGAAGAAGGTCGCTGGAAAGGCAGCCACCAGTAAGCATCTTGCCGAGAAGTCGACTTCTCCAACAGCGAAAGCAGCGGCCGGAAGCAAGCACCCAACGGGCACAAAAGCGACCTCGGGCAGGGCAACGGCGACAGCCAAGGCGCCGAGTTCCAAGAGCCGACTGGCGGTGCGAGACGGCGAACGACCGTGGACCGCCAACCAGATTGCCGAGGTGAAAGAGACGCTGGACTTCGATGCCACCCGGCTCCGCGCCGAGATTGCCGCGGCCGAACAGGAGATCGGTCAGTTGCTACGCGAGGGCGGAGAAGGTGCTGGCAACGACCAGGCGGACGTGGGTTCGAACACGTTCGAGCGCGACCACGAGATGTCGATGGTCAAGAACGCCCGCGAGAACCTCGAACTCGTCGAGGCCGCCATCGAGCGGATCAGTGCAGGCAGCTATGGCCTCTGCGAGTCGTGCGAGCTTCCCATCGGCAAGCTGCGGTTGCAGGCATTTCCGCGTGCGACACTGTGCATGGAATGCAAACAACGCCAGGAACGTCGCTGACAGACGGCCAGAGGGCTCCTCGCCGCTCTTCGAGTCGTGGGACGACGTTCATCTGGATCCCCGTGGCAGCGGCCGTGTGCGCCCTCGACCAGGCAACGAAAGAATGGGCGACTCGAGCGCTGGTGGATGGCTCGGCGCGCCCAGTGCTGGGTGAGTGGCTGCAGTTTCGGCTGACGTTCAACCCAGGTGCGGCATTCAGCCTGGGCACCAGCTACACCGTCCTGCTCACCGTGGTCGCCGTGGTCGTCGTCGTCGTGTGCATCAAGCTGGCGGGACGGTTGGGCAGCAGACGATGGGCGGTTGCCCTCGGACTGCTGCTGGGTGGAGCGCTTGGCAACCTCACGGATCGGCTCCTGAGGCCACCCGGGCCGTTCCGAGGGCACGTAGTGGACTTCTTGCAGCTGCCGAACTGGCCGGTCTTCAACGTTGCCGACTCCGCGATCAGCCTCGCCGCGGCGGCCTTTGTGTTCTTGAGCCTCCGAGGCATACGTCTGGACGGCACCCGCGAGTCAGCCGGCCGATCGGACTCCGTCTCCAGTGACCAAGAACGTGACGGAGGCTCCACCTCCACGTCAGGCAAGGCGTGACTGACCGCTCGGGACGCAAGGTCGTCCATGTGCCGAGCGGATTGTCCGGAGAGCGGGTCGACGTGGCAATTACCAGGATGTTCGGGATATCGCGCACCAAAGCAGCCGAGCTGGTGGCGGCCGGTGAGGTAACGGTCGACGGTGTCTTACCAGCGAAGTCCGACCGGGTCGAGGAGAATGCCATCCTCGAGGTGAACATTCCCGGTCCGTCGACGCTGCTTCGCGTCGTACCGGAGACTGTCTCCGGACTGCGGATCGTCTACGACGACGACGCCCTTGTCGTGGTCGACAAACCGGTTGGGGTGGCGGCGCATCCCAGCGTCGGTTGGACGGGCCCGACCGTGATTGGTCACCTCGCTGGGGCGGGGTTTCGCATCTCGACTTCTGGTGTGCCAGAACGTCAAGGCGTGGTGCAACGGCTCGACGTGGGGACAAGTGGCTTGATGGTGGTCGCCAAATCGGAGCACGCCTACTCACGGCTCAAACGGGCGTTCAAGCAGCGCACGGTCGACAAGACCTACCACGCGTTGGTCCAAGGTCATCTCGACCCGCTCCGCGGCACCATCGACGCGCCGATCGTTCGGCACACCAAACACGACCACAAGTTCACCGTCGGACAAGACGGCCGACACAGTGTCACCCACTTCGACACGCTTGAGGCGCACCGGTTCGCCTCGCTGCTCGACATCTTGCTCGAGACCGGGCGCACCCATCAGATCAGGGTGCACATGAGCGCACTGCGTCACCCTTGTGTCGGTGATCTCACCTACGGCGCGGATCCGGTTCTCGCGAAGCGGGTCGGCTTGTCGCGTCAGTGGTTGCATGCGGTGACGTTGGGCTTCGAGCATCCGGACAGCGGGGAGCGGGTGGAGTTCAGCTCGCCGTACCCCGACGACCTGCAGCACGCGCTTGATGTCATCCGCTCAGCACAGTGATCCCGATTCAGTGATGCCTGATCATGTGATCCGCAGGGCTCTGCCAGCCGAGAGCGACTCGCTGGCTGAGCTGTTCTGGCGAGTCCGCCAACAGAACCTTGGCAGCATCCCGGCGTTGGTGCACCCGGAATCCAAGAAACACAGACGCCGTCGAACCCGGGACACACCAGACCGTCTAACAAACCCGGGGCAGTTCACGGTGATCGCCCGAGCTTGAGCGACCAACTCCCCAGCACGGCGCCGCGATAGGTGTTGGGTGTGTGCCAGCCACGCGGTCGGCGAGGTGGCCCCGGCTAAGCGGGCCATATCGCGCTCGAGCGCGGACCCGACCAGCCGGGCCGTCAGCTCATCCACACCCGCGCGGACCTGCAACGCCGCACCGCTCCGGTCAACCAGTTCCCCTTCGGACAATGACCACGCCGGCACCTCCACCACCTCAGCCAACGCTTCGGACAACGAAGTGAGGCAG
>JACCSH010000170.1 GCA_013813125.1 Nocardioidaceae bacterium
CGGCCGCGAGATCAAACGATGCCTCTCTCGCTACATCGCCCGCGACCTCTACCGCCTACTCGAAAGTGGCCCCAACATGGCTTGACGGACCATAGGAGCGTCGGCACGGTTGCAAATTTAGAGTGACCGACGCGCTGGCGGGGCCTGCACCACGTTATTTCCCCTGCCCGCTCCGGCCGATCCACTCGCCAGCCTGGCCACGGTCTCGGCGAGGTGATGCGGCAGGCGGCCACCTCCTCGGCCTACCACTAGCCCTTCGCGCAATCCAGGGATGCTGGCGACCTACCAGCGCCTGTCAACCTCTGGTTCGACACTCAGGGCGAGGAGGCAGCGAACTTCTACGTCTCGCTGTCAAGAACTCGCGCGTCCTCGACATCGCCCACTACGGGTCAGCCGGGCCCCGACCTGAGGGCACGGTCATGACCGTCTCCTTCGAGCTCGACGGTCAACCTTTTCTCGCCCTCAACGGCGGACCGGACTTCACGTTCAACGAGGCCATCCCCCTCTTGGTCGACTGCGAGGATCAAAGCGAAGTCGATTACTTCTGGGATACTTTGGGCGAAGGTGGGGAGCCGGGTCCCTGCGGGTGGATAAAGGACAAGTACGGCCTCTCCTGGCAGATCGTTCCGACCGTCCTCATCGCCGATCCCAACGCCGAGAAGGGTCAGGCGGCGATGAAAACCATGCTGTCAATGGGCAAGCTCGACGTCGGGAAGCTCAAGCGCGCACACGCTGCCGCTTGATGTTGCTTGCCCACGCGACGGCGCCGGCGGGCGTAAGCGATGTCGTGCTGGTCGGCGCCATGGCACTGCATGCCGGTTTCCAGCTTGTCGTGACGCTTGTGGTCTACCCGGGTTTCGCCGAGATTTCCGACCAACGCTGGGTGGCTGCTCATGCAGCGCACAGTCGCCGTATCGTGCCGCTGGTCGCGATCGTCTACGCCGCGGTCGTCGCGGCCGCGGCTCTCGCGCTGACTGATCAAACCGAGCCGTTGGAGTTGGCGGCGGCGGTGGCAGCGGCTGGCGCCGTAGCCTCCACGGCGTCGGTCGCCGCCCCTGCCCATCGCCGAATGGCTGGTGGCCGTTCTGATGTCAGCCTGCGCTTGCTGGCGGCGGGGCGACCGCTGCGCCCTGGCAGTGGTGGCACTGACAGCTGCGGCAGGCGCCGCCTTACGGTGACCATGGGCAGGACCGCCTCGGCTCAGCGCTTGCCAGCCAGCTCAGTTCCCGGAGGGTAGATCATCTCTGCCGGTGGGTTGGCGGTGCGACGGGCCCACAGGTAGTACACGGCGCCGGTCACCAAGAGGCCGACCATCCAGGAGATGTCGGCGCCACCAAGCTCCTCGGTCATCGGTCCGGTGTAGAGAGTCTGTGCCATGAAGGGGATCTGGCAGCCGATTCCTACGGCATACGAGGTCAACGCCGCCACGTTCCAGCGGCCATATCGCCCGTCGGGGTCGTAGAGCGCCGGCACGTCGACTCGCTCCTTGGAGATCAGGTAGTAGTCGGTCAGGTTGATGGCGCTCCACGGGGTGAAGACCATGAGCAGCGCCAAGATGAAGTTCCGGAAGTTGGTCAGGAAGTCGTCCGTGGCTGCCAGCGCGATCAGCACCGACACCGCGATGAAGACGCCGATGTACGCCGCTCGCACCACCGGCCGGATACGCACCTCACCACTGAACGACGTCACCGTCGTCACCATGGTCATGAAGCCGCCATAGGCGTTCAGCGAGTTGACGGTCAGCTTGCCCACCACGATCACGAAGTAGATGACCGTCGCCAACAAGGCGGGGCCGGCCAGGTCGCCGAGGAAGCCGACCTGGTTGGCGATGAACGGCAGCTGGTCCGCGCCGAGCTGCGAGCTCGCGGACAGACCGGCAAGCAGCGCCCCCAAGGTCATCGACCACTGGGAGCCCAGCACGCTGCCCCACAGCGTCGCGTGGAAGGTGACGTTCTCAGGCGTGTCACGAGGCAGATAACGCGAGTAGTCGGCGACATACGGGCCGAAGGTGAGCTGCCACCCGGCACTCAGAGAGATCGCCAACAAGAAGGTCGTGATGTCGAAGTTGTGCTCACTCAGCAGGGCCCCGACGTCGTACTCGGTGAAGACCCGGATCGCGAGGAACGTGAAGCCGACGATGCCCACGACCGTCGAGATGCGGCCCATCATGTGTATGTGCCGGTAGCCCAGCGTCGCCACCACCATCGTCAACAAGCCGAAGACGATGATGCCGAAGGCTTCGGCGTCGACTCCGACGATCAGGTTGATCGCCTGCCCGGAGAGCACCGTGCCGGTTGCCGCGAAGCCGAGATACATCACGATGACGAGCAGCAGCGGGATCACCGCGCCGAAGACACCGAACTGGGCGCGACTCGAGATCATCTGCGGCAGTCCCAGGCGGGGGCCTTGCGCCGAGTGCAACGCCATCACGACGCCACCGGCCAGGTTGCCGATGAAGAGGCCGATGATCGCCCACAGCGCGTCTGCACCGAAGATCACAGCCAACGCGCCGTCGACGACGGCCGTGATCTGCATGTTGGCTCCGAACCACAAGGTGAACTGGTTGACCGGCGAGCCGTGCCGCTCGTCCTCGGGAACGAAGTCGATCGAGCGGCGCTCGACCGCCGAGACGGGGGTGCGTGAACCTGCCTCAGCAGCCGAGCGGCCGCCTTGTCGTGTGCTCATGGGCCTTACTCCTTCGGTTGTTCTGCCTGGATGCCGGGCGCGGCTGCTGCCCGCTCAGCTGCGCTCATGGGGATGTCGACGCCACGTTCGGCCGCCACCTCGTCGGCCCGTTCGTAGCCCGCGTCGACATGGCGGATGACGCCCATGCCGGGGTCGTTGGTGAGCACCCGCTCGGCCTTCTGCGCGGCGAGCTCGGTGCCGTCGACGACGACCACCTGGCCGGCGTGGATCGAGCGGCCGATGCCGACGCCGCCGCCGTGGTGGATCGACACCCAGGTGGCGCCCGACGCCACGTTGACCATGGCGTTCAACAGCGGCCAGTCGGCGATCGCGTCAGACCCGTCGAGCATCGACTCCGTCTCGCGGTATGGCGACGCGACCGATCCGCAGTCGAGGTGGTCGCGCCCGATGGCCAGCGGCGCCTGCAGCTCTCCGGAGGCAACCATGTCGTTGAAGCGGACGCCCGCGAGGTGCCGTTCGCCATACCCGAGCCAACAGATCCGCGCCGGCAGTCCTTGATAGGCGACCTGTTCGCCAGCCTTCTTCATCCAGCGTGCGAGCTTGTCGTCGTCGGGGAAGAGCTCGAGCATCGCCCGGTCCGTGGCGGCGATGTCCTGGGGATCGCCGGACAGCGCCGCCCAACGGAAGGGGCCTTTGCCTTCGCAAAACAGCGGCCTGATGTATGCCGGCACGAAGCCCGGATAGTCGAACGCCCGCTCGAAGCCGCCGAGCTGAGCCTCGGCGCGCAGCGAGTTGCCGTAGTCGAAGACCTCGACTCCCTTGTCGAGGAAGCCGACCATCGCCTCACAGTGGCGAGCCATCGACTCCCGCGCCCGGTCGGTGAAGTCCTTCGCATCCTTCTCACGCAAGTCGACCCACTCGTCGAAGTCCACGCCCACCGGCAGATACATCAGCGGGTCGTGCGCCGAGGTCTGGTCGGTCACGATGTCCACCGGGGCGTCCATCGCCAACAGCTCAGGCACCATCTCGGCGGCGTTGCCGAGAACTCCGATCGACAAGGGCTTGCGCGCATCGCGCGCCTCGACAGCGAACTTGACCGCATGCTCGAGCGAGTCAGCCTGCACGTCGAGGTAGCGGTGCTCGATCCGGCGTTTGATGCGGGTGTCGTCGCACTCGATGCAGATGCAGACGCCGTCGTTCATGGTCACGGCGAGGGGTTGGGCGCCGCCCATCCCGCCGAGCCCAGCCGTAAGGGTAATCGTGCCCGCCAGAGTGCCGTCGAACTTCTTAGCCGCGATGGCGGCGAAGGTCTCGTACGTGCCCTGCAGGATTCCCTGGGTCCCGATGTAGATCCAGGAACCTGCAGTCATCTGGCCGTACATCGTCAGGCCTAGTTGTTCGAGGCGGCGAAACTCCTCCCAGTTGGCCCACTCGCCTACCAGGTTCGAGTTTGCGATGAGAACCCGTGGTGCCCACTCGTGAGTCCGCATGATCCCCACCGGTCGACCACTCTGCACGAGCAGCGTCTCGTCGAGCTGGAGGTCGGTGAGACACCGGACGATCGCGTCGTATGACGGCCAGTCGCGCGCGGCCTTGCCCGAGCCGCCGTAGACGACCAGCTCCTCTGGGTGCTCAGCCACCTCAGGGTCGAGGTTGTTCATCAGCATTCGCAAGGGCGCTTCGGTCTGCCAGGACCTGGCGGTGAGGTCGGTGCCGCGGGATGCGCGGACGATGCGGGAGGTGCTCATAAGGCTTCCTTCGGATGGTCAGGACAAGGGGGTGGGGAGCACGGAGTTGGCGGCAGCGACGAGCGCCCCTGATCGCACCAGATCGACGGCGGCCTCGATCTCCGGCGACAGGTGCCGGTCGGGGCCGGGGCCAGCGACGTGGCGGCGGAGGGCAGCGATGACGGCGCCTGTCGCAGCAGCCGGCTTGAGGGGTGCTCGCAGATCGAGAGCCCTTGCCGCAGAGAGGATCTCGATGGCCAGCACGGTGCGGAGTCCGTCAATGGACTTCCGCAGCTTGCGTGCTGAGGACCAGCCCATGGACACATGGTCCTCCTGCATCGCACTCGACGGGATCGAGTCGACACTGGCCGGGTTCGCGAGACGCTTCAGCTCCGACACGATGGCTGCTTGCGTGTACTGCGCAATCATGTGACCGCTGTCGACGCCGGGGTCGTCTGCCAGGAACGGTGGCAGACCCGCGTTGCGTGCCTTGTCGAGGAACCGGTCGGTACGGCGCTCGGACATGCTCGCCATATCAGCGATCGGGATGGCCAAGAAGTCGAGCACGTACGCGATCGGCGCACCGTGGAAGTTGCCGTTGCTCTCGACTCGACCATCGGGCAGCACGACCGGGTTGTCGACTGCTGATGAGAGCTCGCGCTGAGCCACTACGGCTGCATAGTCGAGGGTGTCGCGAGCCGCTCCTATCACCTGCGGCGCGCATCGAAGCGAGTACGCATCCTGAACTCGGTGGCAGTCGGGTCCGCGATGGCTGGCCATGACGGCGGAGCCGGCGAGCACCGCGCGCAGGTTCGCGGCCGAGACGGCCTGCCCGGGATGTGGCCGGAGCTCCTGCAAGTCAGCGGCGAAGACCCGGTCGGTGCCGAGCAACCCCTCGACCGACAGAGCCGCGGCGATGTCGGCCGTCTGCAGCAGCCTTTGCAGGTCATCCAGAGCGAGCACCAGCATGCCCAGCATGCCGTCGGTGCCGTTGATGAGGGCGAGCCCCTCCTTTGCCTCCAGTTCGACTGGCAAGATGCCGTTCTCCGCCAGGACCTCGTCGGCTGGTCGCCGTACGCCATCTCCGTCGCGGACCTCTCCCTCGCCCATCAGTGCGAGCGCGCAATGTGCCAGCGGGGCCAGGTCACCGGAGCAACCGAGGCTGCCGTGCTCATACACGATCGGGGTGATGCCGTGTGACAACAATCCCGCCAGCGCCACAGCCGTCGAGACCCGCACACCTGTCCGTCCCGTGGCCAAGGTGGAGAGGCGCAACAGCATCATTGCCCGCACGACCTCTCGCTCGACTTCGGGTCCCGAGCCGGCTGCGTGCGATCGGATCAACGACTTTTGCAGCTTTGCGCGCATCGGCTCCGGGATGTGCCGAGTGGCGAGCGCCCCGAACCCAGTGGAGATTCCGTATGCCGGTGTGGGCGCCTGCGCCAGCCCAACGACTACAAGGCGGGAGGAACGGATCGCCTCGACGGCGCCATCGGCGAGTCGGACGGGTGCGTCTTGTCGGGCCACCGCGACCACTTCCGCAGGTGACATCGGATCCGTTCCGACCACAACGCTGACCATGCACTCATAAGATCGCCTGACCTGTCCTTGACGCCAGAGGCCTGCTGGCTCTACTGTCTCGGATTTCAGACACCAGCTTTCGGTGCACCTTCGGGGGCCCACCCCGTCCTCGTCTGAGGACACCGCGGGAGGTGCGGGCTAGCTGGCTGGGAACGAGCGGAAGGGGCGTGATCCGCCATGGTGAGGCTCCCCGTGCTCTGGCTCCGCCCTGGCATGGTCCGCTGGTCACTGGTGACGTTCTCGGTATGACGGTGCGGCAGACGCCAGCGGCTACCCGGGCGCTTCGGGTGCTGACTTTTCTCGCCACCCAGACCGAGCCCGTCCCAATGGACTCCATCGCACGAGCACTCGAGCTCCCCCGAAGCTCCGCCTACCACCTAATCAGGGCGATGATCGAGGAGGGCTTTGTGTCTCATGTCGAAGACGAGCACCGCTACGGGCTCGGCGTGGCCGCCTTCGAGGTCGGCAGCGGCTACACGCATCAAAGTGCACTGCAACGGCTGGCCAGGCGGCCGCTCGCCGAACTGGTGGACGCGGTTGGTGAGTCGGGCCACCTGGTGGTGCTGCACGGAAGAGACGCGCTGTACGTGCTGGAAGAACGCGCCGCCCGACGTCCTCCGCTGGTCAGTGACGTAGGCGTCCGGCTTCCGGCACACCTCACCGCGAGTGGCCGGGCGATGTTGGCTCAACTGCCCGCAGCGCAGGTTCGGGCCCTGTTCCCCGATCGCTCGTCCTTCGTCTCCAGGAACTCGACTGGTCCGGACAGTCTCTCTGCGCTGTCGGCACTGCTGAGCCAGACTCGGCAGCGCGGCTATGCCGTCGAGACCGGAGAGGTTACTCCTGGGCTCTCGTCGGTGGCCACCGCGGTGATGGACCACATCAACCATCCGGTAGCGGCGGTAGCTCTTACCTACGAGAACGAGGCACCGCCCGATCTGCCGACCGTCATATCGCGCCTGCACGCCACCACCGCGACCCTTACTCGTCGCCTCGGTGGCCAGCGCGTTCGTCCGGCTCAACCCCGATTGGCGTAGGCGCGCGCCTGATCGGCCGAATCAGCAGCCAGCCCATTCGTCCGGCTCAACCCCGATTAGCGCACGCGCACCCGAGCGGACGAATCGCACGCCGCCGGCTCGGCACCGAGCGACGACCGTTGCACCGTGCCCACTATGGTCGCTGGTGGGTTTGCCAACCGAGGAGTCGGCCATGCAGGTGTTCGCGATCGTCGTCTCTTTGTCGATCACCCTTGTCGCCATCGCGCTGTTCGCCAGGGCGATCGCTTCGATCATCGGGGTCATCAAGACCGGGCAGCCGGTGGTCGGTCGCCGAGACTTCAAGCGCCAGCGCTGGCTGACGATGACCAAGGAGACACTCGGCCACACCCGGATGATGCAGTGGAGCCACATCGGTATCGCGCACTGGTTCGTGTTCATCGGTTTTGGCTTCTTGTTCTTCACCCTGTTGACGGCGTTCGGGCAGCTTTTCGACGCGGAGTTCGCGCTGCCGCTCATCGGCCACTGGTTGGTCTACGAGTGGCTCAGCGAGGCGATCACGTGGCTGATGCTGGTGTCCATTCTCGCCCTCATCGCGATCCGGGTCTCCAACTCGCCACGGGGACCTCTGGCCCGCTACAGCCGGTTCTCGGGCTCACGGATGTGGCAGGGCTATTTCGTCGAGGCTGTCATCGTCGGTGTGGCGCTGTGCATCCTCACGCTTCGCGGCGCTGAGGTCGCCCTGCGGGGTGACGAGGTATCCCGGGTTCATTTTCCCCTGACGTTCTTCATCGGCGAGGCGCTCAATGGGCTCAGCACAACAGCGCTCGAGAACCTCGTGTACGGCGTCGCAATGCTGAAGATCGTTATCTCTTTCACCTGGATGATCGTGTTGGCACGCAACACCACCATGGGGGTGGCGTGGCACCGCTTCTCCGTGTGGCCCAACATCTGGTTCAAACGGTTCGCCGACGGCAGGCCGTCTCTCGGCGGTCTGGAGCCGATGATGGCTGGGGGCAAGCCGATCGACTTCGCGAATATCGACGAACTCGACGAAGACACTTCATTCGGCATCGGCAAGGTCGAGGACTTCACCTGGAAGGGCATGCTGGACTTCGCGTCCTGCACCGAGTGTGGGCGCTGCCAGTCGCAGTGCCCGGCATGGAACACCGAGAAGCCGCTGTCCCCCAAGCTCTTGATCACGAACCTGCGTGACCACGCCTACGCGAAGGCACCGTACGTTCAGGCCGCAAGAGACGATGACACGGCCGAGGGGGGAAATGGCAACCAGCCCGCCCCCGCGGGAGCGGTCAGGGCAGATGGAGATCGGCAGAAGGGCGTACCAGCGGCGGCCGTCAGGGAGGCGGAGCGGCCGCTCATCGCAGAAGCAGACGCCTATGGAGTCATCGACCCCGACGTGCTCTGGTCATGCACGTCCTGCGGTGCGTGCGTGCAGCAGTGCCCGGTGGACATCGAGCACGTCGACCACGTCATGGACATGCGCCGCTTCCAAGTTCTGGTCGAGGCAAACTTCCCTCCTGAACTGAACCAGCTCTTCAGGGGGCTCGAGAACAAGGGCAACCCCTGGAACATGGCACCTTCCGCGCGGATGGACTGGGCGAAAGACCTGCCGTTCCAGGTCAAGCAAATTGGAGCAGACGTCGAGAGTCTCGACGAGGTGGAATGGCTGTTCTGGGTGGGTTGCGCCGGTGCGTATGAGGACCGGGCGAAGAAGACGACCCGGGCGGTTGCCGAGCTTCTGCACGAGGCGGACGTCACCTTCGCCGTACTGGGGGACGGCGAGACGTGCACAGGCGATCCGGCCCGACGGTCCGGCAACGAGTTCGTCTTCCAGCAGTTGGCGAGCCAGAACGCGGAGGTCCTCACCGAGGCGAGAGCAAAGAAGGTTGTCTCCACGTGTGCCCACTGCTTCAACACGCTGAAGAACGAGTACAGCCAGTTCGGCGTCGAGCTCGAGGTGGTCCACCACACCCAGCTGCTCAACCGCCTCGTGCGTGATGGGCGGCTGGTTCCCGTGGCGCCCGCCGCCGCCAGCAACCGCGGTGCGTCTACCGACGAGGGCAGCAACGGATTGGCCGACGGCGGGTCTGCGCCCCTCCGAGGTCACACCATCACCTATCACGACCCTTGTTTTCTCGGTCGGCACAATCAGGTGTACGAGCCGCCGCGTGAGCTGCTGTCGCTGATTCCCGGCACTCGTCTCAAAGAGATGCCTCGCAACACGGAGCGGTCGTTTTGCTGTGGCGCCGGTGGGGCCAGGATGTGGATGGAGGAGAAGATCGGGGAGCGCATCAACCTCAACCGCACCACCGAGGCCGTGGCGACCGGGGCGTCGCAGATCGCCGTCGGGTGCCCGTTCTGCCGGGTAATGCTGGCCGACGGTCTGACCGCCCTGCAGGCTGATGGTGCCGCGGACGAAGCCGTCGAGGTACTCGACGTGGCTCAGCTGCTCTTGGCGTCGGTACGGCGTACCCCGGTCGTCCGCACGCCCTCCACCGTCCCGGCTGATGCAGACACGCCAGCGCCAGTCAGCTCAGGACCCCCAGCGTCGGACCCGATCGCGGCCGAAAGTAAGGCGACGTCGGAAGAGACGGACCCGATCGAGGCGGTGACTCCTCCTGACAGCCCGGTCACTGACAGCGGCGCCGCTGAAACGACTGAGCGCCTCTCGGCTCCCACACCCTCACCCGAAGACATCGCACGACCAGACAAGCCGTAGAAGGCTCTGGCCCCGGCTCGTAAGATCCGAGCCTCACGTCGCCATAGCTACGCCACACTCGGATCCTTCGTGGGAGGGTCCAAGCGGGTAGGGGATTGAGGGGCGAGACGTCCCGCCGAGCTGACTATGCTGAGG
>JACCSH010000190.1 GCA_013813125.1 Nocardioidaceae bacterium
AGGGTGCGACCCACCATTGAAGCGTGCGGCCCACGAGCGGGAAGCTCTACCAGATGAGGCAGCTCTCCCACCTCGCCGAGGACCGTGTGCATCGAGTCGCGGAAGTCCGCGCCTGGCATGGACCCGAGTCCCGTGGCTCGATGTGTCACCCCGCGACCCTAACCGCTCAGCTGCCCCGGTATCTGGCCAAGAGTGGTGTCTCACGCAGCCAGGGCCACGCCATACACCAATCCCTGAGGTGGCGGCTGGTCAAGAGTGGTGTCTCACGTAGCCAGGGCTACGCCAGACTCGCAAGCTTGGAGCTGCACGGAAGTTTCAGGCTGGAATACGGCGGCGAGCGGACGCGATGGTTGCGCTTCCCACCACCCGGGTGCCGTCGTAGACAACGGCGGCCTGGCCTGGCGCGATGCCGACGGCGGGTTCGATCAGCTCGATCTCGACCTCGCTCCCTACCACCCGGGTGATGGCTCGGTGCTCTTCGCCGTGCGCGCGTAGCTGGACAGTGCACAGCATGTCCTCGGCCGGAACGCTTCCACACCATCGCGGCTTGCTGCCCACAATGGCGTTGACAGCCAGCTCCTCTCGCGGGCCGACCGTTACCGTCCCAGAGACCGGTTCGATGTCGAGAACGTAGCGCGGCTTGCCATCCGGCGCGGGTGTCCCGAGGCGCAGGCCCCGGCGCTGACCGATCGTGAAGCCAAACGTCCCCTCGTGGGTGCCGAGCATCTTTCCGGACGTGTCGACGATCTCCCCTCTTCCCGGCCCCAGTCTGTCACGCAACCAACCAGCGGTGTCCCCGTCGGAGATGAAGCAGATGTCGTGGCTGTCGGGTTTCTGGGCCACCGACAGGCCGCGTCGTTCGGCCTCGGCGCGGACCTCGGTCTTGGTCGAGCCACCGAGCGGGAACAGTGAGTGCGAAAGCTGCTGCTGAGTCAGCACGCCCAGCACGTAGGACTGGTCCTTGCCGAGGTCGACGGCACGGTGCATCTCGATCAGCCCGTCGGGACCGGGGCGGAGTCGGGCGTAGTGCCCGGTGGCCACGGCGTCGAAGCCCAGTGCGAGGCCACGCTCCAGCACCGCGGCGAACTTGATCTTCTCGTTGCAGCGAAGACAAGGGTTCGGGGTGCGGCCGTCGGCGTACTCGGACACGAAGTCCTCGACCACGAACGCGTGGAACTGCTCGCTCATGTCCCAGACGTAGAACGGGATGTCGATTACGTCGGCCGCGCGACGAGCATCGTTGGAGTCCTCGATCGTGCAGCATCCCCGCGCGCCGCTGCGGTACGACTGCGGGTTCCGGGACAGGGCCAGATGTATGCCGGTGACGTCATGGCCCGCTTCGGCTGCCCGTGCGGCCGCGACCGCCGAGTCGACGCCGCCCGACATAGCCGCCAGTACCTTCATGCGGATTCACCCGCCGCCTGGGTGCCTGCGCCGGCCCAGCCGCCGGCCGCCCCCTGACCCGCCGCTCGAGCACGCTGGACAGCGGGTCCGATCGCCTCGACGAGCCGCTCGACGTGCGCCCCCGTCGTGGTGCGACCAAGTGAGAACCGCAGCGACGCTCGGGCCGTCGCCTCGTCTCGACCCATGGCGAGCAGCACGTGTGATGCCTGAGGCACACCTGCCGAACACGCCGACCCGGTTGAGCACTCGATGCGCTGAGCGTCCAGCAACATCAGCAAAGAGTCGCCCTCACATCCGGGAAACGTGAAATGCGCGTTTCCCGGCAGGCGCCCGGTGCCGAGAGCGCCGTTGAGCTGTGCGTCCGGTACGGCGTCGTACACGCCCGCGATGAGCGCGTCACGCAGCTCACCCAGCTCCACCACCCGGCTCGGCTGGGCCTTGACGGCGAGCTCAGTCGCGAGCGCGAAGCCGACGATGGCCGGTGCATCAAGCGTGCCGGAACGAACGTCGCGTTCTTGCCCACCGCCGTGCAGGAGAGCCACCAGGTCGGCCTCGCGGCGCAGCATCAGCGCACCAACGCCGAACGGCCCACCGATCTTGTGGCCCGTCACCGTCATCGCATCCACGTCGACCCCCGCGAAGTCCACAGGTACTTGACCGAGCGCTTGGACTGCGTCGGTGTGCACCGGGATTCCGTAGCGGCCGGCGACGGCGACGACATCTTCGATCGGCTGCAGCGTGCCGACCTCGTTGTTAGCCCACATCACGCTGACCAGCGCCACGCTTTCGGGGTCGCGCTCGATCGACGTACGCAACGTCTCGACCGACAGGCGGCCGTCTGAGTCGACGGGCAGTAGCTCGACCTCAGCCTCCTCATGGGTGGCGAGCCAGTGCGACGGGTCGAGCACGGCATGGTGCTCGACGGCGGTTGTCAGGATTCGAGTCCGGCGCGCGTCGGTCAGACGGCGGGACCAGTAAAAGCCCTTGACGGCGAGGTTGTCGGCTTCAGTGCCACCGGATGTGAATACCACTTCAGACGGACGGGCCCCTAGCGCCGCGGCTACCGCCTCGCGCGACTCCTCGACGACGCGACGAGCCGCCCGACCTGAGCCGTGTAAGGACGAGGCGTTCCCGAGGCGCGCCAACTGCGCGGCCATCGCGTCGACCACCTCAGGGTAGATCGGCGTGGTGGCCGCGTGGTCGAGGTAGGCCACCGACGCGGGCGATTCGTCGCTCATCTGCACACAAGGGTAGTCGCCACCTGAGGCGCCGGCAGCCACCATTGCCGGACCCTCACTTCGGAGCTCGGCGCTCAGCCCGCGTCGGTTGGGTCAAGCGTCTGTTCCACCGATCCGACGTACGACGCCCGCCATGAATCTGGCAACGATCTCATCGGGTGGCTTGCTGGTCTCCTCAGTGATCGCGTGCTCGTCGCTTTCAGGAGGTTCCAGCTCTTCGAACTGCGACCGCAGCAGCGATGCCGGCATGAAGTGGCCCTCCCGTCCGGCCATTCGCTCCTCGATCAGCTCCGCGCTGCCGCTCAGATGCAACAACCAGAGGTCTTCGGCGTGGCCTCGCAGAACATCGCGATGACTTCGCTTCAGTGCCGAACAGGTCACCACCGCGCCTTCCTGCCTGTGAGTGGCGAGCCAGTCACCTATGGAGTGCAACCACGGCAACCGGTCGGTGTCGGTCAGCGCGATGCCGGCAGACATCTTCTCCCGGTTGTCGGCGCTGTGAAAGTCGTCTGCGTCGGCGTACTCGACCCCGAGCCGCTCCGCCAACATTTTTCCGACGGTGCTCTTGCCTGAGCCCGACACGCCCATCACGACGACTCGTTGGCCGGCCAGCCTGATGGCGTCGGCCACTTCGGCGGTGGCGTGTTGGTCTCTTGGGCTTTCGACATGCCCCGAACCTGTCATCTGCCCACTGTGACAGAACCAATTCGGTCGACCCGTCGACCCCGCGGCTCTACACTCGACCTGTCATGTGGATCTGAACATCAGTCCTACTCGCGTCCGCGGCTTTGTCTCCCGGCGAGTGAACCACATCCTTGCGGTGGTCCTGATGTCTTTCCTCACCTCTCTCGTCGCCCGCGACATCTCCAAGGCGTACGGCGACCGACTCGTTCTCGACGGTGTCGACCTGGTCGCCAACCCCGGCCAGCACCTCGGTCTGGTCGGCGAGAACGGCATTGGCAAGTCCACCTTGTTGCGTCTCCTCGGCGGCACTGAGAGTCTCGACAGCGGAGAAATCTCGCGCCCGCAGGACGTGGGCTACCTCGGGCAAGAACCGGAGTTTCCCGCCGGTGCAACGGTCGCCGATGTGCTCGCCGAGGCGCTGGCCCCGCTGCACGAGTCCGTACGGCGGCTTGAACAGCTCGCCTGCCGCATCCAGGAACCAGGTGCAGCAGGTGACTACGACCGCGCCCTCGCCTGGGCCCAGCGCCACGACGCGTGGGACGCCGACCGGCGTGCTGAGCTGGCGCTGGCCCGCCTGGGACTGGGCCGCCTACCGGCAGATCGCCGGGTCGCCGAGATGTCAGGCGGTGAGCGCACCCGCCTCTGCCTCGCTTTGCTCATCGGCCGAAAGCCCGACTGCCTGCTGCTCGACGAACCAACCAACCACCTCGACGACGAAGCGATGGAGTTCCTTGAACGGTTTCTGCTCGATCAGCCAGGCGTCGTCGTCGTGGCCAGCCATGACCGGGTCCTGCTCGACAGAGTCTGCTCGGTGATCGTGGACCTCGACCCCTCCCACTTCGGTGTCGACGGCGAAGGCGGACGACGCTACCGGGGCGGCTTCACGGCATATCTGCGCCACAAGCAGCGCGCCCGCCAGCAGTGGGAGGAGGCGTTCCTTCGCCAGCAAGAGGAACTGGGTCGGCTTCGCCTCGCCGCCGCGACCACTGCTCGGCAGGTCGCGCATGACCGCCCGCCGCGCGACGGCGACAAGTTCATTTACTCCTTCAAGGGGGCGAACGTGCAGGCCACGATTCGCCGTCGTGTCCGCGAAGCCGAGCAGCGAATTCAGATGCTTGAGCGGAGCCGAGTGCCCGAGCCACCGAGACCGCTCGCGTTCGATTCACCGATCACTTCGCAGCCCTCGTCACGGGCCCGGATCCACATCAGCGATCTGCGGGTCGATGGTCGACTCCGACTCGACCGCCTCGAGGTCTCGGCAGGAGAGCACCTGCTCGTCTGCGGCGCCAACGGGTCAGGAAAGTCGACGCTGCTGGGCGTCCTGGCTGGTCGCCTGCCTGCAGACCAGGGTCAGGTCACCGTGTCGGGGGGGCGCGTCGAGCTGCTTCCTCAGCACGTCCGCTTCAGCCGACCCGAGATCAGCGCAGACCGGCTATTCGCCGCCATGGTCGGTGAGCAGGGTCGGAATCTGGGTGACGTGGGTCTTCTGCATCCTCGCGACTTGCGCCAACCGGTGGGCGTGCTCAGCGTCGGTCAGCAGCGTCGCCTCGCACTCGCCGTGCTCGTGGCCCGGCAACCTGACCTGCTGCTGCTCGACGAGCCCACCAACTCCATCTCGCTGGCACTGGCATCAGAGCTCGAGTCTGCCCTCGAACGCTCGCCGGGTACGGTCGTCGTGGCGAGCCATGATAGGTGGTTGCGCCAGCGCTGGAGCGGCTCGATGTATCGGCTTGATGTCGGATGACTCAAGCTTTGCGGGCAAGCGCCTGCTCCGTGGCCGATGTGAGCACGCTGTGGAGGTCTCCCACGACGCCGAAGTCGACTAGCTCGAAGATGGGCGACTCAGCGTCTTTGTTGATGGCGACGATGGTCTTCGATGTCTGCATGCCGGCTCGGTGCTGGATCGCTCCGGAGATGCCCGCCGCAACATAGAGCTGCGGCGAGACCGTCTTTCCGGTCTGGCCGATCTGGTAGGCGTGGGGATACCAGCCCGCGTCGACCGCGGCCCGTGACGCTCCGACCGCGCCGCCCAACGCGTCGGCGAAAGCCTCAACACTGGCGAAGTCGCCACCCGTGCCACGCCCCCCGGAGACCACGATGGCAGCCTCGTTGAGCTCTGGCCGGCCGGTGGGCTCGCGCGGACTACGCTCGACGATCCTTGCCGTCTTCGCTGTGTGGCTGATCTCGACGTCGACGGCCTGCTCCTCAGCAGCGCCGTCAGCGAGCTCCGGTGTCACGGCATTGGGTTTCACAGTGACAATGGGAGTCCCTTTAGTGACCGTCGCGGTCACGGTGTAGGCGCCGGCGAAGACCGACTGAATCGTGGTGAGGCGACCGTCCCTCGGCTGGACGTCGACCGCATCCGTGATCAGACCCGAGCTGGTCTTTATCGCCAATCGGCCGGCGATCTCCTTGCCCTCGGCGTTCGAGGCGATCAGGACTGCTGCCGGCTGCTGTCGTTGTACGAGCTGCGCCAATGCTTCGGCTTTAGGTGCCACCAGAAAGTCTTTCAGGTCCGTCGAGTCGAGCACGTAGATGCGCTCGGCGCCGTAGCGCTTCAGCGAATCGCGTGCCGCGTCGATCTCGGAACCGATGAAAACGGCCGAGGGCTCACCGAGGCGTCGGGCGATCGTCAACAGCTCGGACGTGGTCTTGCGGACCGCGCCGTCGACGTGGTCGACGAGAACAAGGACCTCGCTCATGAATTGGACACTCGCTTTCAGATGAACTTCTGGGCAGCCAGGAACTCGAC
>JACCSH010000205.1 GCA_013813125.1 Nocardioidaceae bacterium
GGCGGTTGAGCGCGCTGACGATGCCGCTGGTCACCGTGCTTTCGAGGCCGAAGGGTGCGCCCACGGCAACCACTTCGTCGCCAACCACCAATGAGTCCGAGTCGCCGAGAGTGGCGGGCGTGAGCCCTGTGACTCCCTCCGCTTGAATCACGGCAAGATCCGTCACCGGGTCGCGGCCGAGAATCGTGGCCTTAGCCGTCGTACCGCCGGAAAGACTGACCACCAACTCGCCGCCATCCGCCGCCACGTCCACGACGTGGTTGTTGGTCAATATTTGGCCCCCCGCTGTCAAGATGATGCCCGAACCCGAACCGGTGCCGGCGGTGCCGGACGCATAGATTTTGACCACAGCCGGCAGGGCCTCGGCAGCTGCGGCCTCGATGGCCCCAGCTGTTTCAGCTGCGGGGTCGGCCGTGTCGTCACTCACGTTCGTGCCGGTGTCGGCGCGTGCCAGTGGAGTCTGCTGACTCGGCTGCGTCGGAGAAGCTTCGTCCCACAGTGCCGCACCAGCGACGCCGGCGGCACCTCCTGCAAGACCTCCCAGCAGCACAGCCGCTGTCACGATCGCCCCTACCCGCACCCGCCCGTCCTCGACCGGCGATGGGGGGGACGATTGCCCAGAAGACCACGGCGGCGCTGGCGCAGTGCGCAAGTCCTGCGATTCGGCCCCCACCGGTCGTGGTGGCGGCTGCTGCGACCAGCTGGGCTCTGGGTGGGAAGGAGTCCACGGAGGTTCGGGGTTCATGCCCCAAGCATCGCCGTTGGACCTAAGACATGGCTTAGCGGGACCCAAGAGTGCTCTGTGACCCACGCCCTTGGGCAGGTGAGTTCCAGCAGTTGATCGCGATCAGACCCGCGCTGGCGGGTTGTCTGCTGGCACGGTGCTCCGAGGAGCGACGGACTCGGTTGGGACGGGTTCGGCGGCTCGCCGGTGATCAGGGTGGCCCGGCAAGGTCAAGGTGAAGACGGCCCCGTGGGGTTCTCGCCTCGCCACAGAGACAGATCCACCATGGCGCTCGACAGCCTGACGCACGATGGACAACCCGAGACCTGACCCTGGCATGGTGCGTGCATCGGCGGCGCGGTAGAAGCGTTCAAAGATCATCGGCAGGTCAGCGTCGCTTATTCCGGCCCCTTCGTCGGACACGCTCAGTACGCCGTTGGACAATGTGACACCGATCGTCCCTCCCGGAGGACTCCACTTGGCCGCGTTGTCGAGCAGGTTGGTCACCGCCCTTTCGAGGATCTGGCTCTCGCCCAGGATCCACCACGGGGCTGTCTCCACGTCGAAGGTTAGGCTAGGTGCCCGCCGCTTGACCCGTTGGACGGCGCGGTCGACGACGTCGGCAAGGTCGAGCGGCTCAGGGGCACGGTTGAGAGGCTCGTCTCGCGCGAGCTCGACCAGGTCGCCCACGAGCGTCGACAGCTCCTCGACTTGAGCCGTGGCGTCAGTGAAGATCTCATCTCGCTGCTGAGAGGTGAGACCACCGCGGCGGTCAGCGAGAGCGAGCAGCTCAAGATTGGTGCGCAAGCTGGTCAAGGGTGTGCGCAGCTCGTGGCCAGCGTCGGCGATCAGGCGGCGCTGCCGGTCGCGTGATGCGGCCAGGGAGGCGAGCATGTCGTTGAAGGAAGTGGCAAGACTTGCCAGCTCGTCGTCACCAGTGACATCGATGGGGGTGAGTTCGTGGGTCCTGGCTATGTGTTCTGCTGCGGCGCTCATTCGCCGTACGGGCATCAACGACGACCGTGCCACAGCGGCACCAATCAAGCCGGCAGCGACGATGCCTCCGAGCCCGACGAAGAGGAGCACTACCCCCATCTGATCGAGCGTTCGCTCGATCGGCTCCGATGACTGCACGAACAGCAGAGCCTTACCCGAGCCGGCCGGCACGGCGGCGGCCCTGTCGTCGTAGCCATCACGGCTGATAGTGCGCAGTGATCTCGGTCTTATCCCGGCGGCGACCTCGAGTTCGGCGGTCGAGGCCGGAGCCACCCAAGAAGCCGTTTTGCGCGGGTAGATCGTGCCGTCAGCGTAGACGACATAGATCCGCAGGTCGGCGGCCCCGAGTACCTCGGCGGGCAGGTCGCTGAGAGTGGCGTCCTCAACCAGGTTGGTTGTCGTGGCGGCGGTCGCCCGCTTCAACAACGAGTCGTCGAGGCGTTCGTGCAACTGTGCTCGCAGCGTCACATATGCCGCGAGGGTGGCCATCGACACGGATAGACCCACTGCGCAGGCCGCAAGCAAGGCGATCCGGTTGGCGATGGACATCCGTCTTCTCAAGGGAATGGTCCCCGTGCGGTATGGGCTGCGAAGGAGCCGCGGGCATTTTCGACCTGGCGGCTCGTTCGCGTGCCGCCGTTCGGAGAAAGCACCGAGTCCATCACGGTGGACTCTCTCGGAGCACGTAACCCACACCGCGCACGGTATGCAGCAACCTAGGCTCGCCTTCTGCTTCGGTCTTGCGGCGCAGATAGCCGATGTACACCTCGAGCGAGTTGGCGGTGGTGGGAAAGTCGTAGCCCCAGACCTCTTCGAGGATGAACGCCCTTTCGAGTACTCGCTTCGGCCGCCGCATGAACAGTTCTAACAAGTCCCACTCGGTTCGAGTCAAGGTGATGCTGCGCTCGCCGCGCGCGACCTCTCGGGTGACCGGATCCATGGTGAGATCCGCGAAGGTCAGCGGACCCTCATCGTCTCCTGATGCCGTGCCGAGGGTACGGCGGCGCAGCATGGCGCGGACCCGTGCCAACAGTTCGTCCAGGGCGAAGGGTTTGGCCAGGTAGTCGTCGGCCCCGGCATCGAGACCGTCAACCCGGTCCCCAACCGAGTCGCGCGCCGTCAAGACGAGGATCGGCAGATCGTTGCCGGCGGCTCGCAGAGCACGCGTTGTCTCGATCCCGTCGAGGCGTGGCATCATCACGTCGACGATGAGCGCGTCAGGCGCAAGGCCGTTGATGCGAGCCAACGCCTCCACCCCGTCGTTCGCCAGGGCAACCTCGTAACCGTTGAACTCCAAAGACCTCCGCAGCGAGTCCCGAACGGCGCGGTCGTCGTCTACGACCAGAATGCGCATGCCTCCCAGCCTGCCACGGCCTGCTGAGACACCCCTGAGAGGGCGGCTGGTCACCGGTCGTTCGGTGCCAGTCGCTGGACTGAAGGTTCTCGCTGGAGAAGGTGGACAAGCGCCTCGGCCGTACGTTCCACTATGGCAAGCACGTCGCTGAAAGTCGCAGGGCCGCCGTACCACGGGTCCGGAACGTCAAGGTCGCCCTCGGCCAACGGGTCCAGGCTGCGGAACATCAGCACCCGAGCGCGCACGGAATCGTCGGCAGCGAGCGCGTTGAGGTCGGCGTGGTTGGTTGAGTCCATCGCCAGAACGAGGTCGTAGTCGTTGAACCAGGTGGCGTCGAACTGGGCGGCCCGATGGAGTGCGGGGTCGTAGCCGGCTGCTGCCAAAGTGTCGGCGGAGGAGGGGTGCATCCGCTCGCCTATGTGCCAGTCGCCGGTGCCAGCGCTTCGTACGACGACCCGCTGGTCCAGCCCGGCTGCTGCCAGCTTGGCGGTGAGCACAACTTCGGCTGTGGGGGAACGGCAGATGTTGCCGAGGCACACCACGGCGATCGCGTACGGCGAACCAGATCGGCGTGAGGGTGGCAGGGCAACAAACTCAGCCGGCGAGGTCATGGATAGCGATCCTTCTTGGGGTCGGGCAGCAGCTGGGTGACTCCCCAGCCGACCACGGATATCAACAGGGAGCCCACCAAGGCCGTCTCGAAGCCGTCGACCGAGAAGCCGATGTCGAGCCGTTCGGCCAACCAGCTGGTGAGCAGCAACATTCCCGCGTTTACGACGAAGAACATGAGCCCGAGCGTGAGAAGGTAGAGAGGAAAGGCGAAGAAGGCCACCACCGGCCGTACCAAGGTGTTGACCAGCCCGAACAGCACGGCGACCAGCAGCAACGTGACGACGCGGTCTTCACCGGTTTCGTTGATGATGCGGATGCCGTCGAACGTCCAAGCGGCCACAGCCAGTGCACAGAGGTTGACAACCAGACGCACGAGGAAGGCCTTCACGCGTCCCCATTCTCGCTGAGAGATGACCCCCGCACGATCTGACCGCCGACCAACGGCGCCTGAGGCGAAAAGACATCGCTGTCGAGGCGCTGGATGCGAGCCGTCTGTGCCAAGCCGATACCGGTGAGCACGAGCACCACCCCGCCTAGCTGCGCGATGCTCATCGCCTCACTGAACCAGAGCCAACCAAGCAGTGCTGCACCGACTGGCTCCACCATGCCGATCAAGGTCACCTCGGTGGCGCTGAGGTGGCGCAGAGCGCTGAGTTCGGCCAGGAATGGCACCACCGTGCCCAGCGCCACCATCCACACGATCAGCAGCCACAGCGGTGCGTGGAGCGACTCGAGCGTTCCGCCGAGCGGGCGCGTGGAGGCGAGATCAGTGCGCCACAGGTTCGTGACCGGCTGGACGACGTTCCAGAACACGGCGGCTACCAGAAAGGCCTTCGTCAAGACGTGCAAGGGCGCCTCATCGGTGACGCTGTGCTCCCCGAGAAGGAAATAGCAGGCCAACGAGACAGCAGCACCCAGACCCGCCAACACCCCCACGGCGTCGAGCGTCAGACCGCCCCACGCCTGCGCGACGAGCGCCAGACCACCAAGCGAGAGCCCCATCCCGAGCCACATCCGGCTGCGCACACGCTCCCGGTAGACGACTCTGGCGAAAAGAGCCACCAGGAGCGGTGCGGTGAACTCGAGCAGCAGGGCGACGCCGACCGGCAGCCGATCGATGGCCACGAAATAGAAGTACTGGACCAGAGCCACACCGCTGATGCCGAATCCGATAACGACGGCCACCTCCCGCCCGCTGCGAGGCAGTCGGAGGCTTTCGCGTCGCGCGGCCAACAAGGCGAGCAAGACCAGCGAGGTGCCGGTGCAGCGCACGGTCGTGAGGGTCATCGAGTCCACGCCCGCGGCCTGAATCACGCGTGACACCCCCGCGTTCAGCACGAACAGGGCAGCTCCTGTCGCGACGAGCGCATAGCCACGCTGGGGATCACGGATGACCCCTGACCTCTTGGTTCTCCTCTGGACGCCGGTCATGCGGCGAAGGCTACGCACATCGAGGGTCGGTCGTTAAGGTGTCTCGCTATGACCACCCCCGTCACGTCGTCCGCCGCGGCGTCACCGAGTCCTCCCGCTCCGGCGGAAGCAGCAAGCGGCGCCCCCTCGATCCCGGTACTGCGACCAGCACTCGACACGATTCCTGTCTACAAGGCCGGAAAGGTGCCCGCGGCCGGTGCTCAGACGACGTACAAATTGTCGAGCAACGAAAATCCCTATCCTCCGCTGCCGAGCGTCTTGGAGAAGGTCACCGCATCAGCGGCCAGCATGAACCGTTATCCCGACATGGGCGTGGCAGCTCTGCACGCAGCGTTGGCCGACAAGTTCAAAGTCGAGGCCGCCCAGATCGCGACCGGTGCAGGTTCGGTGGCAGTGCTGTACCACCTGCTGCAGGCGGTCTGCTCGGACGGCGACGAGGTGGTATACGCGTGGCGTTCGTTCGAGGCCTATCCGATTGCAGTGGGGCTAACGGGGGCGCACGGTGTGCAGGTGGCACTGACGTCGGGGGCCCGTCACGACCTGCCGGCCATGGTGGATGCGATCACCGAAGCGACGAAGGTCGTCGTCGTCTGCACTCCCAACAACCCGACCGGGCCAGCCGTGCACGGCAAAGAGCTCGCCGACCTCGTCGAGGCGGTACCTCCGCACGTCGTGGTCGTGATAGACGAGGCCTACCGCGAGTTCGTGACGGACCCTGAGTGTGTCGACGCGCTCGAGCTGGCGCATGGCCGCTCGAATGTCGTGGTACTCCGGACGTTTTCCAAGGCTTACGGGCTCGCCGGCCTGCGGGTCGGGTATGCCATCGCACCAGCCAGGTT
>JACCSH010000231.1 GCA_013813125.1 Nocardioidaceae bacterium
TCTGGCTGCGGCCCAAGCCACTGCCGCAGCGGCGTCTTTTCGCGACGCTCTTGGAGCTCATCCGCGAAGTGTCCGACCGGTGGAGCACGCCATGGCGAAGGCGAACCTGGCGCTCGCGTTGGAGCGATCCGGTGATACGGCCAGATCACGGCTGGCGGCGCGTCAGGCGCTGGGGATCGGATCGGCGCCGGCTGCAGTGCGCTCCCAGGCGCAACAAGTCCTGCAGCGCCTGGCACCTGCCTCAGGAGCGGAGCTGTTCGATGTGCTCGAGGAGACGCCGCCAGACAGCTGGGTTGCTCTGGTGCGCGAGGAGGTCTTGTGGTGGGCGGATGCGTCCCCGACGGCGCGGGCGGGCGCGGCGGGTGCGTGGGTGGAGGGACAGCTTCGCCGGCCAGGTAGAGGTGCCCAGTTCGCCGAGAGCCTGCTCGGCGCCTTGCTCGAACTACCGCCTGCGGCTTTCCAGGTCGTGGTCAAGTCGATCGTGCTGGCGGCGGCGGATCGGTCCCTCGACGACGCGCAGGCGTTTCGCGCCGGTGTGCGGTCCGGGATGGCACGGTTCGCCCTCCCCCAGTGGCAGCGGCTGGCCGCCGCGTTCGACGCTGCGTCGGCTGAGCTGGGGGTGGCAGCTCAGTGGTCCTGAGTGGCGACCTGAGCGAGTCGTCGGTTCGTACGGCGATGAGCGGACGCTCGGTGCGGGTCTACCCCGCGCTCTTGTCCACTGAGGCGGATGCGATGGCATGGGCCCGGTCGGGTGCGCGAACGGGGTCGGTGGTCGTGGCGGACTACCAGGCCAGCCCACGTGGCAGGGGAGGCTGGCCCTGGTCGGTCGAGCCGGGCCGAGGACTCGGGTTCTCTGTGGTGTTTCGACCAGATCTTTCTTCCTCGCGGGAGGGATGGGGGTACGTCGCAGCGTCGGTGGCTCTCGCTGAGGTGCTCGCTGACGGGGACACCGTGCTCGAATGGCCGGACTTCGTCGACCACGCCAAGACCGGCGACCGGCTGGCGGCGCTCGGTGTGTACGTGCACCTCGGAGCAGACACTGTCGAGTGGATTGTCGTCACGGTCTTGGTTGTCGGCGCGACGCCTCCGAGAGCGCAGTTGCTGGCGAGCTGCGTGGAGGCCATCGAAACCCGGATGCACGCAGATGCGGGCGGCGTGCTGGACGACTATCGCGCGCGGTGTGCGACGTTGCATCGCACAGTGCGCGCACGTCTCGTACCGCTGGGACCCGGCGGCCCGCAGGTAAGCGGTCAGGCCGTTGACGTGCTGAGCGACGGGGCCCTGGTGCTGTTGACCGCACGTGGGAACCGGGTGGCAGTTCCGCCTCACAGCCTTGGCCTGCTGGAAGAGGCCCAGACCGACTTCGACGACCCAGCGGGTGAAGAGCTGAGCGGGTCAGGCGACGGGCGGGGTTGACGCTTCGGCGGATTGCACCCTGTCGACCCCCTCCACCAGCGCCTCCCAAAGCGCCCAGTCTTCGCCGTCCATGCCCGCATCGGTCTGACAGGTCGCGATCTCCAGCCGCAACTGGTCTCGCAGGGCCGCTGCGCGCCCCCAGCTCCCTTCCCGTTCGAGGAGCTCGAGCTGCCCGAGGAGGTCACGGATGACGACCAGCGCCGGCGCCGGATGGAGTCGGTCTGACGCGACGAGGGGTCTTAAGTGCGCGGCCAGTTGGAACAGTGGGAGCCGTCGAACCTCCATCCGGACGAGTTCGAGAGCCTCCGCCAATCCCCGAGCGGCACATGGGGTGAGACCCTCGACCGGACCGACGTACTCCGGCTCGACCTCCACCGTGATGGTGTGGCGGGGCAGGAAGCTCAGCCCGGTCGCCACCTCGATAATCAGGTCGATCCCGACGTAACCCGTGACCGCGTCCCCTACCGCGGCTTGTAGCTCGTCGCGGCTCAGGGACTGGGGGGTGACCATCCGTCGCTCGACCGACCCCGGCGTGCGCCCTCGTCGTACCGCTCCTACGAGCACCAGCGCCTCAGGTCGAAGCTCCTCGATCCGCTGGGTGACAGCCACCGCGCCGTAGTACAACTCCTCGACCATTACATCAGGACCCAGGCCATCGTTCTTGAGGCTCTCGGCCGCCAACCGACCGAGATCGAGGTCACCTTGGAAGAGCTCGCCGACTCCTCCGACGAGCACAGTCATCGAGTCGTCTCGCGACTTAGTCCGCTCCGCACGAACAGGTGTTGACCTCGCGGACCACTTCGCCGGTTCCGGTGTGGGCGTGGGTGGTGCACGGCATGCAGGGGTCGAAACTGCGAATGGCGCGGAGCATGTCGATGCTGGTGAAAGTCGAGGGGTTGGACACGTCCTCGATGATCGGAGTGTTCATCACAGCCTCTTCGTACGGACCGGGTTGCCCCCACGGGTCGCGGGGAGAGGCGTTGATTGTGGACGGGGTGACGATCTGGTAGTTGGTGATCTTGCCCTTGTCCATCACCAGGTGGTGGGTGAGCCAGCCACGGCCCGCGCCCCACCATCCGACGCTGCGACGCTCGTCCTTGGGGATGGCGTCCTCCAGCTCAGACGGCGTGAGGGTAGCGACCTTGCGCTCACCTTGCTTGAAAAGCTTGTACGCCTCGAGCAGACTCTCCAGCCCCACCAGTTGACTGAACAGGTAGTGGTAGGCACGGCCGCGGTTGCGCTCGAAGGCGTTCCACCGTTCCGGCACGTGCCACTCGACCTCACGTTCACCCACCTCGCCCTTGGGAACCAGCAGCCGCATGCTGTGACCCGTGGCGGTGATGAAGTCGCTCTGTGGGAGCTTCTGCGCCTTGGCAGTCATCAACAGCCGCGAATAGCAGCCGGCCTCGACGACCTGGCGGTCCCAGCGCGGAGAAGTGGCCCAGGTGTACTTCTCCTTCCAGTCCCGGCCGCCGGGCTTGGGCAGGGTGCGTTTGTTCCAAGGGTGGTAGGGGGAGATCGGGTTGCCGAGCATGTCAGTGGCGTAGCGGGTCG
>JACCSH010000178.1 GCA_013813125.1 Nocardioidaceae bacterium
GCGGTCCACTAGCGTGCCTTCGGTCGGACCGATGGAGCGAGGAGACGCGCGATGGCTACTGGACAGACCTGGTCCTCACCGGGCAGCAGACCGTCATGAGACCAGCGAGCGCAGTCGCCGCAGTGACTGTCACGAGCCTGCGTGTGGACCGGGGGGGTCGCGAGGTCATACCTGACCTGTCGACGAAGCTCCGGGCCAGACAGATCACCGGACTGCTCGGCCCCTCCGGTTGTGGCAAGTCGACCTTGATGCGCGTGCTCGTCGGAGTGCAGCGGACGCACGGTGGCTTCGTCGAGGTGCTGGGCCTACCCGCCGGGAGCCCGCCCCTTCGGCGACGCGTCGGATATGTCACGCAGGCGCCCAGCGTTTACAGCGACTTGACCGTGAAGGAGAACCTGCGCTTCTTCGCCGGGGTACTGGGCGTTGACCGGGGCTCAGTGGAGAACGCCCTCGAAACGGTGGGATTGACAGGTGCAGCTGACGACGTCGTAGGGCAGCTATCCGGCGGCCAGCGCTCCCGCGCCTCTCTCGCCGTTGCACTTCTGGGTGCGCCGGACATGCTCATCTTGGACGAACCGACTGTGGGCCTGGACCCGGTGCTTCGTCGCCAGCTCTGGTCGACCTTTTCCGATCTTGCCTCCGCAGGTACCACTTTGCTGGTCTCCAGCCACGTGATGGATGAGGCCGCCCACTGCGACCGCCTGCTATTGATGCGCGACGGTGTGTTGGTCGCCGATGACGAACCGCGAGCTCTCTTGGCACAAACCCAGACCTCCGACATTGAATCTGCGTTCCTTGCCCTGGTCGAGCGTGACGGTGGCGGGGGAACACGATGAAGCCGGCCGTGACGCTTGCGATCACCAGACGGGTGCTGCTGCAACTGAGGCGAGACCATCGCACGTTGGCCTTGATGTTGCTGGTGCCGTGCCTCTTGTTGACCCTTCTGTGGTGGATGTTCGACCGCGATGAGCTGACCTTCGACCGAGTAGGGCCGCCACTGCTCGCGATGTTCCCGTTCATCGTGATGTTTCTTGTCACCTCGGTCACCACGCTTCGGGAGCGATCGTCGGGAACGCTCGAGCGGCTGCTGTCCATGCCCATGCACAAACTTGACTTTCTGGTGGGTTATGCCCTGGCTTTCGGTGCCGTGGCCCTGGTCCAGGCATTGCTTGCCGTGGGGCTGACCGTCGGCCTGCTCGGGTTGGACATCGCAGGCCCGCTTTGGGCTCTTGCACTCGTCGCCGTGGCTGACGCGGTTCTGGGAGCAGCGCTCGGTTTGTTCGTCTCGGCCTTTGCCGAGACGGAGTTCCAGGCTGTTCAGTTCATGCCAGCGCTGGTGATCCCGCAGATTCTGCTCTGTGGACTCTTCGTTCCCCGCGATCTGCTTCCCGACGGTCTCGACCTGGCGTCAGATCTGCTGCCATTGAGCTATGCCGTCGACGCCATGCAGCGGTTACAGGCGACCGACGGGCTCTCTCTGGACTTCTGGTCAGACATCGCGGTAGTAACAGGATTTGTCGTCACCACAATCGGGTTGGGTGCCGCGACGCTGAAGCGACGCACGGCGTGACCCGCTGCTTGGGATCGTCGGCGGGTCGGTCACGGCTGTGACTGTGGGAACTGGTGATACTGACACCCATGCCCACGTCTCGTCCCGCGTCTGAGGGGGGAACTGGGTCCTCCGCTGCAGAATCGGCGAAAGCTGAGGCACGACGCCGCCAGTTCCGTCGCGGCTTGGCGCTCCTGGCGATGACCGTCTTCCTACCGGGCAGCGCCCAACGTCTTGCTGGCAACCGGCGGGTTGGTCGCCTGGCTGGCTGGCTCTTCGGCAGTGCCGCCGTAGTCCTCGTTCTTGCCGGGTTGGGAGCGCTTCTGCGACCGACGAGCGTAATCACGCTGTCGACAAACCTCTGGCTACTCACCGTGGTGCGCTACCTGCTCATCGCCTATGCGATCGGGTGGGCGTGTCTACTCATCGATGCATGGAGGCTCTCCGACCCGCGCCGCCTGGAGCAGCATCGGCGGCTTGCTATCGCCGGCTGCAACGGCGTTCTGTGTCTCTCGCTGACAGGAGCGCTGCTGTTCGGCAGCCATCTGGTCGCCGTACAACGAGAGTTCATCGCGGCCGTCTTCGATGGACAGGAGGTATCAGAGGCTCACGACGGTCGGTACAACATCTTGCTGCTGGGAGGAGACGCAGGCGAGGGCCGAGACGGGATTCGGCCCGACAGCATCACCGTGGCGAGCATCGACGCCGACACCGGCCGCACCGTGCTCTTGGGGCTGCCACGGAACTTGGCGAAGGTGCCGTTTCCTGACGGCTCTGTGATGCAGGAGCAGTTCCCGGCCGGTTTCGACTGCGCGGGCTGCTATCTCAACGCTGTCAACACGTGGGCAAACGACAATGCCGATCTCTTCCCTCACGTCACGTCGCCAGGGATCATGGCGACGACGCAGGCGGTCGAGGAGATCACTGGCCTGCCGATCAGCTATTACGCCCTCATCGACCTCAAAGGATTCCAGCTGCTTGTGGATGCGGTGGGGGGCGTGACGATCAACATCCAAGAGCGCATCCCGATCGGCAAAGTGGGTGAGATCACCGACTGGATCGAGGCCGGCAAGCGCCACCTCAACGGATACGAGACGCTGTGGTACGCCCGAAGTCGCGCCACCTCCGACGACTACTCACGCATGGCACGGCAGAAATGCGTCATGAACGCCATGCTGCAGCAACTGGACCCGGCCACCGTGCTGATGAACTTCAGTGCCATTGCCGAAGCCGGTGAGCAAATCATCTCGACGTCGATCCCGGCCAGTGAAGTCGACACGTTCGTCGGCCTGGCCGCCAAGGCGCGCAGCCTGCCGGTCTCATCCGTGTCCTTCATCCCACCGAGGATCGACACGAGCAATCCTGACTGGGCGCTGGTCCGAGCGATGGTCGACTCGGCCATCGCTCGCACTGAGGCAGCGGACTCAGGGCAAAAGCCCGACTCGGGTACGGCGACGAAACGCCGTGGCAATCAGCAGCGCGACGCCAACGTCAGCGCTGACCTGCGGAGCGCCTGCTGAGCCTTACCCGACTTACCCCGACCCCTACGATGGGGAGGCCGGGGTCAGAGGAAGGTCAGCAGTGCAGAACGAGGAAGTCGTCGCTGTCGTCGTGACCTGGAACCGCCGAGAGCTTCTGGCCGAGGCACTGCGTGCCGTCCAGGCTCAAACGGCGCCTCTTCGTCGCACGATCGTGGTCGACAACGCCTCCACTGACGACACGTTGGACATGGTGGCTCGGGACTTTCCCGAAGTCGAAGCCATCCCCGTCGCGCGCAACCTGGGCGGGGCGGGCGGCTTCGCCGTTGGCCTTGACTCGGCACTGGCTGAGCCTTGCGACGCTGTCTGGCTGATGGACGACGACACGATTCCCGAGCCGACGGCGCTCGCCGAGCTGCTCCGGTCTCGCCGGGCGGCGCACCGCGGCAGGCCACCGGCAATGTGCGCATCCCGGGTGTCGTGGATCGACGGGCGAGACCACCCCATGAACACACCACGCACAAAGCCTGGCGCGAGACACTCGGAGCGCGCCGCCGCAGCCGCCGCCGGCGGGATACCGATCCGCTCGGCCTCCTTCGTGTCGGTGCTTGTCGACGCTGCGCTCGTCAGACAACGAGGGCTTCCACTCGCTGACTACTTCTTGTGGAACGACGACTTCGAGTTCACGACCCGCCTCACCAAGGGCCGCTTCGCCATCTACTGTCCGGCGTCGGTCGTCGTACACAAGACCAAAACGTTCGGGTCGACCGATGCAGATCCAGGGGAGCGCTTCTACTTCGAGGTTCGCAACAAGGTATGGCTGTTCACTCGCTCGCGGGGTCTCAACCCGCTCGAGAAGGCGGCGTATGGCTCCTCGACGCTGCGTCGTTGGGCCCGGACCGTGTCGCACTCGTCGAACCGGTCGGTGCTGTTGAGGGGTCTCGGCAGGGGCCTTTGGGACGGGATCAGAAGAGGCCCACGCCCGACCGCCGAGGTCATCGCCGGGGTCGTCGTGCGCGACGAGCAGCAGGGTCACGGTGCCTGAGAAGTTCAGCCTGTTGATGAGCGTCTGGAGACAAGACGAACCAGCCTTTCTCGAAGCCGCCTTCCGGTCAGTAGTGCATGAGCAGACCCGGCCGCCCGACGACGTCGTCTTGGTGCAGGACGGCTGGGTGCCGGCGCCGCTCGCTGACTGCATAACCGGCCTGATCCACGAGTCGCCGGTCCCCACGACGCTGCTGGCGCTCGACGCCAACGTGGGTCTCGGGGTCGCCCTGGACCAGGGCATGACGGCCTGCGCCCACAACATCATCGCCCGCATGGACGCTGACGACATCGCCCTGCCGCAGCGGTTCGCGGTGCAGGTTCCGCTGGTCGAGCAGGGCGTTGACCTGGTCGGATCCTCACTGCTGGAGTTCGGTGTCGATCCGAGCGACATCGTCGGTAAGCGTGTGCCGCCTCTCGACCCCGACGAGATCGTGCGGTATGCGCGGTTCCATCAGCCGTTCAACCACCCGACCGTCGTTTACCGGCGAAGCGTCGTACAGGCTGCTGGTGGTTATCGCCACCTGGCGCTGATGGAGGACTACTTGCTCTTCGCGAAGATGATCGACCAAGGTGCGGTCGTTGCGAACGTGGAGGAGGCACTGGTGCTCTACCGGGTCGGAGCGGGTGCCTACGCGCGACGGGGAGGCGTCGCGGTGCTGAAGTCGGAGTGGGAGCTGCAACGTCACCTGCGCGCCCTGGGATTCACCTCGCCGTGGCAGTTCGGACGCAACGTGGTGGTGCGGGGAGGCTACCGACTCGTGCCAGAACCCATCCGCAAAGCGGCGTACCGCAGAATCATCGCGCGCAAGGGCGAGCGCTGAAGCTCGGCCGCGCGCTCACCCTCTAGACTTGCGGCGCCTCTGGGGCAGGGCCGGAAGCTGGTCGCGGCTGCCATCGGCCAAGAGAATTATCGAACTGGAGTTGCAGTGAGCGTTGACCTCGTCGTCGTCGGATCGGGCTTGTTCGGGCTGACTGTCGCCGAGCGCTGCGCGGGTGATCTCGGCCTCAAGGTCTTGATCCTCGACCGGCGCAACCATGTCGGCGGCAACGCCTACAGTGCCCCCGAGCCGGAGACCGGAATCGAGGTCCACCAGTACGGCGCCCACCTGTTCCACACCTCGAACTCGCGGGTGTGGGAGTACGTCAACCGGTTCACGAAGTTCACCAACTACCAGCATCGGGTCTTCTCGATCTACGACGGCAAGGTCTACCCGATGCCGATCAACCTCGCGACGATCTGCGAGTACTTCGGCCGCTGGATGACTCCGGATGAGGCGCGGGCACTCGTGGCCGAGCAGGCGAGGGAGTTCGACGTTTCGACGGCGAGCAACCTCGAGGAGAAGGGCATCTCGCTGATCGGGCGGCCGCTGTACGAGGCGTTCATCCGCGGTTATACCGCCAAGCAGTGGCAGACCGATCCCAAGGAGCTGCAGGCCGAGGTCATCACCCGCCTGCCCGTTCGCTACAACTTCGACAACCGCTACTTCAACGACACATACGAGGGTCTACCGGTCGACGGCTACACAGCCTGGCTCGAACGCATGGTCGACCACCCCAACATCGAGGTGCGGCTCAACACCGACTTCTTCGACGTGCGCGACGAGTACGTCGGCAAGGTGCCCGTGGTCTACACGGGACCGATCGACGCCTACTTCTCCAACTCCGCCGGGGAGCTGTCGTGGCGAACGGTCGACCTGGAGGTGTCGGTCCGAAACGTCGGCGACTTCCAGGGCACGTCGGTCATGAACTACGCCGACGAGGACGTGCCGTTCACCCGCATCCACGAGTTCCGCCACTTTCACCCCGAGCGGGACTGGTACCCCAAGGACAAGACGGTCATCGTGCACGAGTACTCGCGGTTCGCCGAGTCAGGCGACGAGCCCTACTACCCGATCAACACGCCCGAGGACCGGGCCAAGCTGCTCAAGTACCGTGAGTTGGCCAAGGCCGAGCCGAACGTCTTGTTCGGCGGTCGGCTCGGAACCTACAAGTACCTGGACATGCACATGGCCATCGGCTCTGCGCTGTCCATGTACGACAACCTGCTGCGTCCGCACTTCGCGGAGGGAACCGTGCTGGAAAGCGGTGGCGTACCCGAGTGAGCACTTCCGTCGCCGCGGACTCACATCCGCTCGGGCCTTTGCAGAACCCAGGCCGAGTGGGTGGGCTGACCGATGTGTTCCGTCGGCGTTACCTGCTGAAGCTCCTCGTCCGCAAAGAGCTTCGGGTCCGCTATCAGGGATCGGTCATCGGCTTTGCCTGGTCGTACGTCAAACCGGCGGTGCGGTTCCTCATGTACTACTTCATCATCGGGCTCATCCTCGGCCCGCGGTCGCTCGAGAACAGGGCCCTGCACATCTTCGCTGGCATGATCATGGTGTCCTTCTTCACCAACGCACTGACGGCCGGTACGAAGTCGGTGGTGAAAAACAAGTCCCTGGTGCGCAAGATCAACCTGCCGCGCGAGATGTTCCCCGTCGCCTCGATCATGGTGTCGGCGTACCACATGGTCCCGATGTACGTGATCATGCTCTTCGGCTGCCTTTTGACGGGCTGGCAGCCGGATTTCGGCGCGTTCGTGGCGGGGGTGATGGCCCTCGCTGTCGTGCTCACGTGGGGGCTCGGGGTCGCTTTGTTGCTCAGCGCGCTCAACGTGTTCTTTCGCGACATGAGCAACATCGTCGACGTTGTTCAGACCGTCATCACCTGGACCGTGCCGATGATCTACCCGTTCGGGATCATCGCCGACAGGTTCAGGGAGACCAACCAAGTTATCTATGAGCTCTACCTGTCGAGCCCACTGTGCATCGCTGTGCTGCTCAACGACCGTGCGTTCTGGGTCCCTTCGGTGGAGCGTCCGCAAGTGGCGCTAAGCGAGGAGCTGCCCGCCTATTTGTTCCAGCGGGGTCTGCTGATGATCGTGCTAGGGCTCGTGTTCGTTTGGATCGCGCAGGCAGTTTTCGCCCGGCTCGAGAGCAGATTCGCGGAAAAGGTCTGATGGCTCAGGCAGTCGTCGTCGATGGGGTCACGAAGACCTTCAAGCTCGCCAATCACAAGACCATGAAGAAGCTCGTCGTCAACGCGGCCAAGCGACGTCCGCTCAGTCGTTCGTTCACTGCCCTCGAGGACGTCTCGTTCACACTCGACCAGGGCGAGAGTATCGGCCTGATGGGGCTGAACGGGTCCGGGAAAAGCACGCTGCTCAAGCTGATCTCCGGCGTGATGTCGCCCGATTTTGGTCAGGTGCTGACCCGTGGTCGGATCGCTGGTCTCATCGAGGTGGGAGCTGGCTTCCACCCAGATCTCACGGGTCGCGAGAACATCTATCTCAACGGAGCCATCCTCGGGATGAGCGAGACGGAGATAGACAACAAGTTCGACTTGATACTGGGCTTCTCGGAGATGGAGAAGTTCCTCGATTCAGAGGTGCGGCACTACTCATCCGGGCAGTTCATGCGGCTGGCGTTTGCGGTCGCCGTACACACAGACTGCGACATCTTCCTGATCGACGAGGTACTCGCCGTCGGGGACCAGCCGTTTCGTAAGAAGTGCATGAAGCGCATCTTGGAGCTCAAAGCCGAAGGCCGAACCATGGTCTTCGTGAGTCACAATGCCAAGCAAGTGCTCCGGATCTGCGAGCGAGGGTTGGTGCTCGACGCAGGCAGAGTGGTTTTCGAGGGCTCGGCTGCCGACGCCGTCAAGACGATCAAGTACGACATCACCGACGAAGACGAGGACTGAGCAGCACCGGCGGCCACGAAGTCTCAGGGGTCGGGAGAGGCCAAACGGCAGGCCGTCAGGTGGGGGGCACGGCCGGCTTGCCGTGAATCGGAACCCAACTCGCCCAGGCGGAGTCGACCATCTCGGCGAGCGTCTTGGTGGAGCGCCATCCCAACGTGTCCTGAATCCGCTGGACGTCTGCTACCAGCTTCGCCGGGTCACCGGGGCGGCGCGCCACTACGGGTGGGTCGACCGGGTAGCCGGTGGAGACTGCAATCTGTTCGAGCACCTCTGACACGGAGGCACCGACCCCTGTTCCGACGTTGAAGACGTCGTACGGGCGCTCGTCACGACCCAGGTAGTCGAGCGTGTCGAGGTGCGCCTGCGCGAGGTCGAGTACATGGACGTAGTCCCGGATGCACGTACCGTCCTCAGTGTCGTAGTCGTCGCCGAATACCTTGGGTTGTTCGCCGTTCGTCAGCGCGCGCAAGGCGATCGGAATCAGGTTCAAGACCGCCGGGTCACCGAGCTCGGGCCAGCCGGACCCGGCCACATTGAAGTAGCGCAGACCCGCCCAGCGAAGACCCCAGGATGCCTGAGCGTCAGAGCACATCCACTCGCAGACCAGCTTGGTCTTGCCGTAGGGGCTGATCGGCCTGCACTCGACGGTCTCGGAGAGCAGGACATCGGCCGGCACGTCGGGCAGCCCATAGGTCGCCGCGGACGACGAGAACATCAGCCTGTCCACACCCGCTGACTCCATGGCCAGCACCAGCTGCGCCATACCTCCCACGTTCTGGCGGTAGTACCACGCGGGGCGCTCGGCAGACTCACCTACTTGCTTCCTGGCAGCGATGTGGATGACGGCCTTCACCCCGTATTCATGCATCAGGGAAGCAAGCTTGGCCGACGACTCATCGGCAGCGAGGTCAATCTCGACCAGGGGCGTATCGCTGACCCGTTCTACCGATCCCGTGCTCAGGTCGTCGACGACCACCACGTCACTGCGCTCGCGCAGCAAGCGCACGACGTGCGCTCCTATGTATCCGGCACCGCCGGTAACCAAGATCGTCATTGCGCAACCCTAGCGATCCACGCACAGGCTGCAGTCGGCTTGCTCCTGGGCAGCTATCCGGGTACGCGTCGACCGGTCAGCTCCATAGACGAGTACGACGGAGGAGGCCGTCACCAGCGGCGCCACCAGGGCACTGAACAGCCCGGGGGAACTGGCCGGGTTGGCATTGGTGAGAAGTCGACCACCGGGTCTGAGCCCAGTTCTCTCGGCTCCCAGCAACCCCTCTCGGGTCAGTTCCGCATGTGTCAGCGCGCCGCCGGCCTGCTGGAGGGCGACATCACCGCTTGCGACGTGGTGGTCGAGCAGCAACATGTCGGGTTGCCCTCCGACCTCTCTGCCAAAGTCCAGCCAACCCGCTGGTAGCGGCTCGACGAAGGCCCCTCCAAGAGGGCGCAGCGAACAGGCGATGACTGTGCCCGCGGATCGGTTGCCGGCCGTCTCGAGCGCTGTCGGGCCGACCACGCAGACGTCAGCTGGGCAGGCGGACTCTGGCATGACCACCTGAAGGCCCGCTGCCCAGGCAGCCACGACCGTGACGGTCGACAGCCAGTGGGGAGGCAGCTCGACACGGATGCGCTGTCCCGCCTCTAGTCCGAGGTCGTCGCCCAACAAGTTGGCGACCTTGGCGACCCAGTTGTCGAACGTCTTGACGCTCAACTCGATCCGCTCGCCTGCACCAAGGTCGTAATACGTGACCAGCGGCCGGCCCGGATCGGCGGCGAGGGCGCTCGACAGTGCGCTGATGACGGTGATCGAGACCTCGGACATGGCCTCAGCGTAGGCAGCCCTTCGTGGCATCAGGGTCGACTTCGGGCAGTGGCTGCATGGTTGGATTGCCGTGTGGAGGCGGTCATCGTGGCGGGGGGGCCTGGCACCCGGATGCTGCCTCTGACGACCCACCGCCCCAAACACCTGTTGCCCGTCGGCGGGGTGCCCTTCGTCGTGCACCAGCTCGCGAAGCTCTCAGCGGCCGGCGTGAAGCGGGTCGTCCTGGCCACGAGCTACTACGCCGACCAGTTCGAGCCTGTGCTAGGCGACGGCTCGCGATGGCACCTCGAGCTGATCTACGTCAGAGAATCCGAACGGCTTGGCACGGGCGGGGCGATTCGCAACGCTGCTCGGCACCTGACCTCGGGCGTGACCGACCCGGTTGTGGTCCTCAACGGTGACATCTTGAGTGGTCACAACCTCAGCGACCAGCTGGCCCTCCATCGCGACCGCGAGGCCGACGTCACCTTGCACCTGGTCGAGGTCGACGACGCCAGACCCTTTGGCTGCGTGCAGACAGACATGAATGCAGCTGTCACCGCGTTCGTGGAGAAATCTCCGGTACCGGCCTGCCGACAGGTCAACGCCGGCTGCTACATCTTCGCTCGCGGTGTCATCGAGCAGATGCCCGCTGGTCGGGTGCTGTCCGTGGAACGTGAGACGTTCCCCTCCCTGATCAGCGAGGGGCGGTGCGTGTCGGGCTACCTGGAGACGGCCTACTGGCGTGATATCGGTACGCCGGTGGCCCTGTGCGCGGCCTCCAGCGATCTCGTGCTTGGCCGGGTCACGAGCCCCGCCTATGGCTTTGATCCGGCCGGCAAGTGGGTCAGCGACCTCGCCATTGTCGACGAGTCGGCCGTGATCAGCGGCGGTAGCACGATCGGTCCTTGTTCGGTGATCGGGGCAGCCGCCAAAGTCGAGGGCAGCGTGGTCGATGAACAGGCCCGACTGGGCGACCGCAGCGCGGTCATCGACTCGGTGGTGGGAGCCGGCGCCGTAATCGGTCCCGATGTCGTTCTACGAGGCGGTGCAGTGGCTGATCGTCAGGGCGTTTCGTGCCAGATATATCCTTCAGGGGAGTCGTCGTAGGGGTACTTCTCGATGAACTCGGCCAGTGCCTCGCCGGAGAAGCTGTCGCAGTACTGGCTCACGCCGAACGACTCGAAGTCGGACTTGAAGAACTCAGGGTCGTAGACCGGCTGGTGGACTGACCAGTGGGTGAGCGCGATGTGCTTGCCGTCCGGGATCGGAGCTCCGTCCTCGGAGGTCCAGGGTGCCAGAATCACGCTGTACTGCGGGTCGTCGCCTTCGGCGTCGAGCTTCTCGGCTGTGGCCGTCAAGACGTTCATCTGCTCGTCGTCGGCGGCGACCATCTCGTCGTACCAGACGATCGTCCAGCCGTGCTCCAGATTGTGGACCAACTGCTCGACTGCAGGGCGGTCGTCGGCATCGTAGAAGTGGATGTCTTCGTCAGCCGCGACGCCGAAGTGAGGGCCAGAGGCCGGGGGATTGGTCTCGTAGTCGACAGGACCACTGACGTGATCGCCCTCCCCACTGGCGTCATCCTCGACCACGGCGACGCAGGCAGCGGCCTCCGCGGAGGCGCCGAGGTCGTCGAGGTTCTGCTTGACCAGCGCCTCCTTTTCCTGGTTGTTCGTATAGAGCGTGTAGCCGGCCAGCCCCACAATGACCAGTGCGACGACCACACACACCGCAACGACAGTCAGGGTTCGACGTCGCTCGGCAGCCTGCGCCTGCCTGCGCATCTGTTCGACCGTCTCGCGTCGGGCACGGTTGGTGCTGGACTTGCTCACGAAGGATGCGGCCTTTCGACGGGTCGGGGTAAGGGCCGAGTCTACGCAAGGCGCCGATTGCCCTTACGTCAGATGTGGCAGGCTAGGAACATTGTCGACACTCACCTGGGGGTAGGGCGTGGTCACCGAAGCCACCAAGAAGTTCCGCGATATCTTTTCCTATGGGCTGCTCGTTGTCGCCGCTCTCTACCTTCTCAGCGGGCTCTCGCTGCTTTTCAAGAGTGAGGATGAAGTTGGTCCCTTCACTGAGCGGGCAGCGCTGTTCGGGCATGTCTTCGCCTCCCCGGTGTTGGTGCTGTCTCTGCTCGGTGCGGTGGCCCTCGCGGTCGGCTTCGGCTCGCAGAGCTTGAACGCCAGGCTGATCGTTACCGCAGCGTTGGCGATCGCCGCGGCGGCGCTGCTCTTCGCTCTGATCAGCTGGTTCAGTGGCTTCGGCGTCGACAGCGGAGGCTTCGGGCTGGAGGCCTTCGGTGGCGTGCTAGGCGCCGGCAAGATCGTGTCGATCCTGCTGGGCTTGGCTCAGCTGCTGGCGCTGGGGCTCACCGCCTTCTTTGCGTTCACTACTTTCCAGTCGCTCCCCAAGTCCTCGGCGAAGACGGCTGGCAACCCATGGGGACAAAGCGCCGGCCAACCCGGCCAGGCCTATTTGTCGGGCCAAGGCTACGAACCCAACTCAGGTTGGCATGGGCAGGGTTACGAGCACGGCGTCGGCCAGCCTGCCCAGGGCCACTGGCAACCCCAGCCTGGGTACGGCGACACGCCTCCCGGATATCCCTCCCACGCCCAGTCGTGGGAGCAGAACCCCGGCCAGCCCAGCTACCCGCAACCGGTCCAGCAACAAGGCGTCAGCCAGCCAGTTCAGTCGACTTGGGGCCAGGGCGGTGAGCCCGGAGGTGGACAGGCGGCCTGGAGCCAGGGGCAGCAGGCTGGTGGGCAGATCTGGGGGCCACCTGCGCAGGCGGCGCCAGAACACCGTCCAGAAGACACCACCGAAGCTCCTGCTCCCTATCCCGCCGACGTGCCTCCAACCGGCGCGCCTCCGACTGGGACTCACGGGGCAACGGTGGTCGAACGCGGTGAGGGCGATAACCCCCAGGCCAACCCACCACCTGCGCCGCACACCCGCTGATCGGCATAAGGGTAAATCGGGGTCTTGCGCGTCCCATTAGCACGAGCCGTGGGCCGCTCGGGTAAGAAATCGCGGCGTGTCGCAGAGCAATATCGCCAACTCACTTGACGGGGCATGACTTACAGGCATGTAATTTCAATATGCCGCGGATTGCGGTTACCGCGAATTGCAACGCTGAGGGTCGAGGAGGCGGAACGCGTGAGAGAACTCGAAATGCTCGAGGGCGGCGCTAAGGAGCTCATGTGGCAGGAGTTGGCGCTGTGTGCCCAGACCGACCCCGAGGCGTTCTTTCCGGAGAAAGGCGGCTCCACTCGGGAGGCCAAACGAGTCTGCCTGTCCTGTGAGGTGAGAGGCGACTGCCTCGAGTACGCGCTGATGAACGACGAGCGGTTCGGCATCTGGGGTGGGCTGTCCGAGCGCGAACGGCGCAAGCTCAAGAAGCGTGCGGTCTGAACGGTCGACTACGCCGAGCGTTCCCTGTTGGCGGCGGAGCGTGGCCGCGGGCTTACGCGTCGGTGGTGCGCAGTATCCGGAGGTGGCCTCGGCGCCCTACCTCAACCGGCTGGTCCGCTGGCCCGCATTGGAGCGGAGGACGAGCCGCCTCGCGAACTGCGTCGGCGAGGGCGAGCAAGTC
>JACCSH010000266.1 GCA_013813125.1 Nocardioidaceae bacterium
GCTCCACGTTGTCCGTGACCGGGGGCTCGCCCACTCCGTAGCCGGGCTCGGGCACGCAACTGTCCTCTCTGGGTTGGAACGATATGGGCTCTCACCGCGCTGGCGGCTGCCATATCGATCCAACTGAGCCACGTGCCACCCTCCATCTAGGGTTCTGAGCCAAGCGAGAAGTGCCGTGGTGGGGACTGCTCTCGTCCGGAACCGCCCCTGGCCTGCTCATCGGTGGCTGGACTGTGGCGGCGGCGCTGCAGCCGACCGGCTTCGACCCGTTGGTCGAGTCGATCAGCGCGCTCGCCGGAGGCGACGCCACCGACAGGTGGGTGATGTCACTTGCCTTGTTCGGCGTCGGCGTCTGCCATCTCGCGACGGCGATGGCACTGAGACCCGTCGCGCTGGCGGCCCGCCTGTGTCTTGCTGCGGGTGGCGTTGCCACCATGGCCGTTGCTGGACTGCCCCTTCCCGGCGGCGAAGCTAATTCACTGCCGCATGTGGTTGCCGCCGTATCCGCCTTCCTGGCGCTGGCTGTCTGGCCCGCACTGGCGGGACGCCGCTCCGTGGTGCCCGTCCTTCGGCCACCCTTCTGCCTCATTGCCGCCGGAGTGCTGGTACTCCTGGTGAGCTGGTTCTTCATCGCCGTACTGACTCAGGCGCCGCTGCTCGGGCTGAGTGAGCGGCTCGCGGCTGGCGCGCAGTCGCTGTACCCCCTTGTTGTGGTGGGGGTGCTGCGCCGTACCGCTTTGATCTCCCGGCCCGCTGCACAGCGCAGTTAGGGGAAGCACTCAGGAACCGCGCCTCTGCCTTCGGCCATTAGGGTGAAACTCATGGCGCGGCGGGTGTTCTTGCATATCGGCACCATGAAGTCCGCCACGACGTGGCTCCAGGGCATGGCCTTCGCCAACAGTGACCGGCTGGCGCAGCAAGGAGTGTTCTGGCCGGTGGCGGACCAGCGCGCCCTAGCCGACTTCCTCGGGCGAGATGAAGCGCGGACTGGTCACGAGGGCGCCTGGCCCGAACTCGTTGGGGCGATCCAACGGCATCCCGGCGACGCGGTCTGGTCCAATGAGCTACTCGCTCCCCTCGGAGCCGGGAAAATCAAGCGGTTGGTCGCCGCGATGCAGCCTGCTCACGTCGAGGTGGTGGTTACCGCACGGGACCTCGGCCGCGTTATTCCCTCGCACTGGCAGACGACGCTGCAGAACGGCAGCACGACGAAATGGTCCGACTTCGCAGCAGCAGTCTGCACAGAGCCTGCCCAGCTCACCCGGGTGCCGCGGAGCGAGGACGTCGGCAGCTGGTTTTGGCGGCGGCACGACATACCGACGGTCCTGGCGCGCTGGCAGCCGTTCGTGCCTGCAAAGCAGATGACCGTGGTGACTGTCCCGCCAGTTGGTAGCGACCCCCAGATTGTGGTCGACCGGTTCGCCATGGTCGTCGGTATCAACGCGTCCGGTTTGGAACAGCCACCACACGGCAACTCCTCCGTCGGGGCGTACTCAGCCGAGTTGCTACGCCGGCTCAACGAGGTCGTGCCCGATCTGGAGCGCCATCACTACCGCTTTGGAGTCAAGAAGGTGTTGACGCGGACGGCGCTGATGGGCAGGGCAGCGCAGGAACCGCGTTTCACTTTGACGGAGGAACACCGAAGGTGGGTTGACGAACGGGCGGGCCGGATGATTGATGAGATCCAGGCGTCCGGGGTGCGTGTGGTCGGAGATCTCGAAGATCTTCGACCAGCACCTCAAGTGTCGCCGCATGGAGTCGACCCGTCGAGTGCATCTGAGGCGGATCTGCTCGAAGCTGCACTTCAGGGAATTGGCGAAATGGCCAAGTTTGTCGGCGACCAGCAGCTCGAACTAGAGCGGCATTCCCTCGGTGGCACCTCCACCTGACGTTCCGGAAATGGCACCTGCCGATAGCTGCAGCGAGACGGGAGTCGTGAACACAGACGAGTACGTCGAACGGGTCCTCGCCATGGTCGAGCGGGTCCCAGCGGGACGAGTGACGACGTACGGGCTGATCGCCGAAGCAGTGGGCTGCGGGGGACCGCGCCAGGTCGGGCGGGTGATGGCGCGACACGGTGGGCCGACACCGTGGTGGCGGGTGGTGCGAGCAGACGGCAGCCTGCCGAGGTCGCATCGGCTCGAGGCGTTCAGTCGATATCGCGAGGAGTCCACTGCGCTGCGTGGAGACATCTTCGATGCCTCCACCTTGCGGGTTGACCTCGGCGCGGCACTCTGGGACCCGGGTGAGGGCTGAGGACGAGTCGTCCCTCTGGTCGTGTCACGGCTTTGCCGAGACTGTCGGCGCGCTCTGCTCGAATGGCAACCATGTCAGCCACCTACCGCTTCGAGCGCAGCTCGTCTGTCATGACCGATCGCGTGTGCCTCGACGAGGCGCAGCAGACGGTCGTCGATCACCCGGCTGGCCCATTGCTGGTGCTGGCCGGTCCGGGCACAGGCAAGACGACGACGTTGGTCGAGGCGGTGGTGAAGCGCGTCGAGAGCCGTGGGATCAGTCCTGACGAGCTGTTGGTTCTCACCTTCAGCCGCAAGGCCGCCGCCGACCTGCGTGACCGCATCACCAGCCGCCTCGGGCGCACGTGCTCGGCTCCACTGAGCTCGACTTTTCACTCCTTCTGCTACAGCCTTTTGCGGCACTTGCAGCCGCGGGAGCTGTACTCCGAACCGCTTCGGCTGCTCAGCGCCCCTGAGCAGGACGTCGCTCTGCGCGAGCTGCTGACCGCCCCCCGCGACAGCCGCAAAGTCGACTGGCCGGCATCCCTTGAACGGGCCCTCGACACCCGAGGTTTCGCCCGGGAGGTGCACACCGTGCTCGCCCGCGCTCGCGAGCGGGGGCTCGAGCCCGCTGACCTGACCAGGATCGGATCTGAGTCAGACCGGCCCGAGTGGGTGGCGGCTGGCCTCTTCATGGCCGACTACGTCGAGGTGCTCGACTGGGCCGGGTCGATTGACTACTCCGAGCTGGTCCACCGCGCGGTCTTGTTGGCCGAGACACCAGAGGTGCGGGCTCATCTGCGCGCACGCTATTCAGCCGTGTTCGTCGACGAATACCAAGACACCGACCCGAGCCAGGTCAGGTTGCTGCAGGCGATCGCCGGCGACGGCCGTGACCTGGTAGTGGTTGGAGACCCGGACCAGAGCATCTACGCATTTCGGGGTGCAGACGTGCGCGGCATCTTGGACTTCCCCAGCCAGTTCCGGCGAAGCGACGGTGGCCCAGCCGATGTGGTCGCGTTGGAGACGACACGGCGATTCGGCAACCGCTTGCTCACAGCCTCTCGGCGGGTCGCGACCGGCATCGGGGTCAAGGGCTCCATCGACCGCGAGACGTTCCAGCGTTTTCGCAACCCCGCGCCGCACAGCGTGGTGTACGGCGAGGGAGAGCTTGACGTCTGCACCTTCAGCTCCAGTGGTGCCGAATCTGACCACATCGCCGATATCCTTCGTCGCGCCCACCTCGAAGACGGCATCCCTTGGTCCGAGATGGCTGTTGTGGTGCGCTCCGGAGTCACCTCGATCCCCGGTCTTCGGCGCGCGCTCGTCGGCACAGGAGTTCCCGTCGAGGTTGCCGCCGACGAGATCCCCCTGTGCCGAGAACCTGCTGTCCGGACCCTATCGGCGGCACTTCGGTGCAGCGTCGACCCCAGCCGACTCGACGCTGACCTCGTGCGCGCCTTGCTCATGTCACCCCTAGGTGATCTCGATGCCGCTCAGGTGCGCCAACTGGGTCGCGACCTGCGCCGCCGAGAGCGGCAGGTCCACGGGGCTGAACGGTTGCCCCGCTCCTCAGGTGTGCTCATGCAAGAGGCACTGAGCGATTCCGTGCTGCTGGCCGATCTCCAGTCCGAAGCTGCTGTCAAAGCGGCCCAGCTAGGACGTCTGCTCGCGAGCGCTCGGATCCTGCTTGCGAGCGGCGCCCCAGCAGAGGAGGTGCTGTGGGAGCTGTGGTCAGGGACCCCCTGGCCATCCCGGCTCAGGTCAGCGGTCGAGCGCGGCGGCGCCGCGGCTCGCGCTGGACATCGCGACCTCGATGCTGTCTGCGCGCTCTTCGATGTCGCAGCTCGCGCAGAAGCGAAGCGGGAGCGGGCCGGTGTCGCCGCCTTCCTCGACTCGATCGAGCAGCAGCAGATACCTGCGGACACGCTGGCGGATCGCGGTGCGCGCGGCGACGCCGTTCGCCTGCTCACCGCACACCGATCCAAAGGGCTCGAATGGCGTCTGGTCGTTGTCGCTTCTGTCCAGCAGAGCACCTGGCCCGACCTGCGCCGACGCGGCACACTGCTGCAAGCAGACCGCCTGGGTGCCGAAGGGCTTGTCGAGCCGCTCACTCCGTCGGCGATGTTGGCCGAGGAGCGTCGTCTCTTCTACGTCGCGCTGACGCGGGCCAAGGAGCGGTTGGTAGTCACCGCGGTCGCCTCACCTGAGCCTGATGGCGAGCAGCCCTCTCGGTTTCTCGACGATCTCCGCCAGACAGTCGAGCACCACCCTGGGCGCCCTCGCCGGCCCTTTTCGCTGGCTGGTCTGGTCGGTGAGCTGCGTCGAGTCACGGCCGACCCCCGCTCGAGCGATGCTCTGCGCGCGGCAGCGGCGGCCAGGTTGGTCCGGCTCACCCAGTGCAGCGTCCGAGGCGAGCCGCTGAGTGGGTTCGCAGATCCGCAAACCTGGTGGGGACTCCGTGCCGACACCACCTCACCCGACCCGGTGCGTCCCGACGACGAGCCGTTGAAGTTGTCTGCCAGCTCGTTGAGCGGGCTCAAAGACTGTCCGTTGCGATGGTTCTTGTCCCGGGAGGCGTCCGGGGAGTCTGCGCGGTCCTCCTCGCTCGGGTTCGGCAGCGTCCTGCACGTGCTGGCACACCATCTCGGCAGCGGTGAAACGGCAGACGCCGACGCCATGGTCGAATGCCTCGACGATGTCTGGAGCCAGCTGCAGTTCGACTCGCCCTGGATCGCGCGACGAGAACGAACGGCAGCAGAAGCAGCGATCCGGCGCTTCGCCGCATGGCACAACAGCCGCCCGCACCGCACCTTCGTCGGTTCCGAGGTTCCCTTCGAGGTAGAGACCAAGCTCGACGATGGCGAGAGGGTCGTGCTCGCGGGTCGCGTCGATCGGCTCGAGACCGACGAGCAGGGCCGAGTGGTCGTCGTTGACTACAAGACGACGAAGAACCTGCCTTCTGGCGCTCTCGTCGCGGCTGACGTCCAACTGGGTCTTTACCAGCTCGTGGTCGAGGCCGGCGGCTTCGCCGGTCAGTGCGGTGAGGGCGCCAAGGTAGGCGGTGCGGAGCTGGTTCAGCTGCGCTCAGGCGACTCGGGACTGCCGCAGGTGCAGCACCAAGAGCCGCCTGTCCCCGACGAAGACGGGCGAATGCCGGTGGAGGTTCAGCTGCTCAAAGCAGCAGCCGTCGTGAGGGGTGAGTTCTTCCCGGCCACCGAGAACAACTACTGCAGTCGTTGCACGTTTGTCCGGATCTGCCCGGCGCAGCAGCGAGGCGGGTCGGTGCTGACATGAGTCGGGCGACCGTACGAGCGATCAGCTCTGCTGAGGGCCTGAGGGATCTGATGGGAGTTCCGTTCAGTGACCAGCAGCTCGATGCGATCACAGCTCCGCTGACTCCGGGTGTGATCGTCGCCGGAGCCGGCTCGGGCAAGACCACCGTGATGGCGGCTCGAGTGGTATGGCTGGTCGGCATCGGGGCGGTGCAGCCCGACGAGGTGCTGGGGTTGACCTTCACGAACAAGGCCGCTTTCGAGCTCAGCCATCGAGTTCGCACATACCTCGAGGTCGCAGGACTCGGCTCAGCCGCGAGTGACAGCGCCATCCCCGCGAACCCGGCCGGCGAGCAGCTGCCCGCGGACCCGAGCGAGCCGACTGTCTTGACCTATCACGCCTACGCGGCGCAACTTCTCGCCGAGCACGGCCTGCGGATTGGTCACGAACCCGATACCAGGCTGATGGCAGACGCCTCGCGGTTCCAGATCGCTGAGCGAGCGATCCGTCGCTTCAGCGGCTCGGTCGAGCAGCTGACCACCTCGCTGCCGCATGTCGTCCGCTACGTGCTCGCCCTTGACTCTCAACTTTCAGAGCACCTCGTTTCGCCTCACGAAGTCCGTAAGTGGCAGGCAGGAAGCCGATCGGCGTGGCAGAACGCCAAACAGACCCGAGAAATCGCCAAGGTTGTCCACACGTTCGCAGCACGCGATGAGCTGCTCGATCTGGTGGTGGCCTATCGAGCCCTCAAAGCAGAGCTAGGTGTCATCGACTTCTCCGACCAGATGGCACTCGGTGCCGCGCTTGCGTCGACCTCACCAGAGGTGGGCGTCCACGAACGCGCCCGGTTCCGCATCGTCTTGCTCGACGAGTACCAGGACACGTCCATTGCCCAGGCGAGGCTGCTCACCGACCTGTTCTCTGGTCCGTCGGCCGAGTCCGGCCTAGGACATGCCGTGACCGCCGTGGGTGACCCCTGTCAGGCGATCTACGGATGGCGAGGAGCCTCCGCCGCCAACGTCTCGAACTTCGCGACCGACTTCGAGCCAGCGACACCTACGACGACTCGGGTGTTCCCGCTCAGCGTCAACCGTCGCTCGCTGAGCGACATCCTTTCGCTGGCCAACGAGGTGGCCAGGCCGCTGCACGCCGCGCACCTCGGTGCCGAGCCGCTGAGCGCACGACCAGATGTAGGCCCTGGCCAGATCCGCGCAGTTGTGGTGGAGACGTTCGGCGACGAACTCCAGTGGCTCGCCCGGGAGGTTCCCCGGGTCCACCGGGAGATGCGCGTGCCCCAGTGGTCCGAAATCGGCATTCTCGTGCGGAACAACTCCACCGCCACGGCCGTGCACGACGCCCTGGTGGAGGCAGGTGTGCCCGTCGAGGTGGTGGGTCTGAGCGGGCTGCTGACGATGCCCGAGATCGCCGAGGTCATCGCCACGCTGGAGGTGCTGCACGACGTCACAGCGAATGCCGCTCTGCTGCGGCTGTTGACCGGACCACGATGGCGGATCGGCGCCCGTGATCTCGCCCTGCTCGGGAGGCGCGCACGTACCATCGCCCAAACCGGTGGTCCCACCGGCGAGTCGATGGCTGACGCCCTGGTCGAGGCCGTTGCGGGAACAGATCCAGCTGACATGGTCTGCCTCTTCGAAGCAATGCAGAACCCAGGGGCAGGCGGCTTCTCCACCGAGGCACGAGAGAGGTTTGCTCTGCTGAGCGGGGAGCTGGGGGAGCTCCAGCGCCATATCGGTGAGCCCCTGCTCGATCTGGTGCGCCGTGTCATTGACACGATCGGCATCGACGTCGAGCTGGCCGCTTCGACCTCGAGAGTCGCTGAATCCCGCCGAAGCAACCTCTACACCTTCCTCGACGCGATCTCGAGTTTCGCCGGCACTGACACGGACGCTTCCCTGCCTGGACTGTTGGCCTACCTTCAGGCGGAGGAGGATTACGGTCAAGGGCTCGCGCTCGCCCTGCCCACGCGGGCCGACTCGGTAAAGCTCCTCACAGTGCACAAGGCAAAGGGCCTCGAATGGGACGTCGTCTTCGTCCCCGGTCTGACCAAGGACGTCTTCCCCAGCAGCCAGGCACGTCCGCGCTGGACGACCTCGGCGCAAGAGCTCCCATGGCCGATGAGAGGCGACGCAGGCGATTTGCCAGCGGTGACCGACTGCTCGACCAGGGGCTTGAAGGACTTCTCGGCGGCGTGTCGCGACTACCAGCGAATGGAGGAGATCCGGCTGGCCTATGTCGCTTTCACCAGAGCCCG
>JACCSH010000274.1 GCA_013813125.1 Nocardioidaceae bacterium
TCAGACGGCTCTTACGAGCAGTGTCGAACACACGAGACCACCGCAGCACCACCGCCAGGAGGCGCACCATGTACATCACGGATCCCGCATACCAGCTACAGATGGCCAAGGCCCACCGCGCTGGCCAGATCGAGGCCGCGGAACGGCACCGCTCTCACCGCCAGTTCCGCAGTGAACGACCGAAGCGCAGCGCAATCATCGCAACGGTCGCGGGCGCTGCTGATTCCGTGGCCAATGCCGCGGTGGCTGCGTTTGCGTTTTCGAGGCACCCGGTTATCACTTATCGCAGCGCAATCTTGCGGTGAGACCGCTCGGGCAGCGACGGCGACACCGCAACTGCTCGCAGTGGTGCCTCCGACTCAACCGAGGACACTCCGACTCCACAAAAGCCCGTCCATTCATCCCCCTCCAGTTGCAGGACAATGAGGCATGGTCCACGAGGTCCACAGCAGAGTGTCACCACCACTTCTACGTACCGGGGACTGTGCACTGGTTCTAGCCGAGGCACTGCGCTGCGGCGGCGACTGGGCGGAGATCTTCGCCGAGCGGCGCGACAGCCAGACCGTGCGGTTGGACGGCGGCTCGGTCGCGGAGATTCGTAGCGACCGTGACGCTGGTGCAGGTGTCCGGATTGTTGCCGACGGGCGCACTGGGTTCGCCTACACCAACGTGCTCACCCGCTCCGCACTGCTTGAGGCAGCCCAAGCAGCCGCCGCCACCATGACAAGCAACTCACCCCGCAAAGACCCGACTCGCGTGGACTTGCGGGTCCGAGCGGCTCCAGTCGTGCAACGGTCCGCCGACCCGGGCGCATCTGCCGAGACAGGTGACACCGTCGAGTTGCTGCGTCGCATCGACTTCGCCGCACGAGAAAGTGGGGGCGAGATCCACAATGTGGCCGTTACCTGCGTCGCCGTCAGCCAGGAGGTGATGGTGGCCACCACCGACGGGCTGGTCTCAACCGACAACCGAGTCCGCACTCGGGTGACATGTCGTGTCACCGCTCGCCGCGAGGGCCGGTTGGAGACGGGGTTCTGTGGTCCGGGCGCCGGCACCGGCATGGAGCTGTACGCCGACTGGCCGCCCGAAACAGTCGGAACTGAAGCAGCCAAGCGTGCGTTGCGAGCCCTCGAAGGCGCCGATCCTCCTCGCGGCGTTCTCCCCGTCGTACTGGGATCATCGGGTGGCGGTCTGCTGCTGCATGAGGCGTGCGCGCACGGACTCGAGGGTGACGGGCTGACCCGCAACAGCAGCGTCTTTGCCAAAACCCGCGGCGAGCAGGTCGGGAGCCGACTCGTCAACGCGTACGACGACCCCTCCCTCGACCTTGGCTACGGCTCCTACGGAGCAGACGACGAAGGCGCGGTTAGCACGCCAACCACGTTGATGGAGGACGGCACCCAGCTCGGGGCCTTGACCGACCGCGCCACCGCGAGTCTCCTGGGCCAGACAAGCAGTGGCAACGGCAGACGCGAGTCGTACGCCCACCCGGCACTCCCGCGGATGAGCAACACCTTCATCGCAGCTGGCACGGACAAGAGCGACGCCATCATCGGTGATGTCCGCCGTGGCGTGTACGTGGCCGCGCTGAAGGGAGGCGACGTGGATATCACCAACGGCGAGTTCGCGTTCGCGGCCAGTGAGGCGTACCTGATCGAGCACGGTCGCGTGACCCAGCCGCTCGCCGGACTGACGTTGCTCGGGAACGGTCCGGCTGCGCTGGCTTCCATCGCGGCGGTCGGTGACGACCTGTCGTTCACGCAGGCGTTGTGCGGCAAGGAGGGCCAGTGGGTCCCGGTGTCCTATGGCAGCCCGACGCTGCTGGTCACTGGTCTGACCGTCTCGGGGCGCCAGTCATGACCGAACTGCCCGACCTCGTCGCGAGCGTCCTCGACTCCACGAGCGGTGACGAGGAGGTCGAGGCGTACGCGGTCCACCGCATCTCCACCACGATCCAGGCCGGCACCGATGCGGAGATCCGTCACGTGGGCCGGGCGGAGACCCGGGGCCTCGGCGTCAGGGTGATCGGAAACGGACGGCTCGGCTACGCGTCCACCGCCGACCTCAACCCGGCGGCCATCCGTCTCGCCGTCGAACGAGCCCGCGCGAACGCCGCCGCCAGTGACGTCGACGAAGCCCAGGCGTTACCCGAAGCCCAAGCGTTGCCTGCTCCCCCGGTCACCGATGGTCTGGAGGATCTCTTGCATCCAGCGCTCTCCGACGCCTCGCTGGCCGACAAGATCGCCCTGGTCGAAGACCTGACCCGCCGAGTGGTATCACTCGACCGGCGTGTAAGCGCGCTGGATACGGCCGAGTACCGAGACGACCAGCGAACTGTGGCTATCTCCTCTACCCGCGGCGTGCAGGTGGTTCACTCGGCCGGCTACGTCGAGCTGTGGTCTGACGCCCTCGGCGAGGCCGACCACGTCCGCGCCAGCGACGCCGCCTACCAGTTCGGTCGAACGATCGCAGAGCTCGACCCTGAGCCGCTTGCTCGGGACACCGTCGACCGGACCCTCCGGCTGCTCGGACCGAGATGCTCCTACCGTCCCGGCGTCCCGGTGGTTCTCGACCCCGACGTAGTCGCCGACCTGCTCACAGCAATCGGCAAAGGACTCAGCGGTGGAGCGGTCAGCTCCGGGCGCACTCCGTTCGCAGCCAAGATCGGTACGACGGTCGCGGCAGCTTGTGTCAGCCTTGCCGACGACGGCCGCTCACCAACGTCACCTATGGCCGCGTGGTACGACGACGAGGGCCTGCCCCGCCGACGAACGCCTCTCATCGAAGACGGCGTGCTCGTCGGTGCCCTGCACTCGACCGTCACCGCGAGAGCTGCCGGGGCTGCCGGGTCAACGGGGAACGCCCGACGAGCCAGTCACAAGTCCGTGCCTCGAGCGGCTGCAACGTCCCTGGTTCTCGAACCGACGGTGAGTCGCACCGAACTTCTAGCCAGCCTCGACGAGGTCATCTATATACAGCAGCTTTCCGGCTCCGGCTCCGGCATCAACCCGGTCACCGGATTTGTCGACGTCGGCGGTGCCGGAGCCCTGCTTCGCCGAGGCGAGGCAGTCGGTCGCGTCCAGACTCTCCCGATAGCAACCACGCTGATGAGCTTTCTACGTTCCGTTGTGGCAGTCGGAGACGACTCCTATCCAGTCCCGCTCTCGTCGGCGGCTGCCAGCACAGTGCTGTGCGGCAACGAGCTGATTTCCCCAGGCCGCTAGGTTTCCTACCGGGCAAGGGAACGCGGGATGATGACTCGACGAGTCCCGGCGGATGGAGTGTCGTTAGCTTGACATGCTCGGAATGTGGGGCGGAGGCGATAGGCAAACGGTGCCGCGCCCTAGCGCGACGGCTGCAGGTCAGTCTGATTGACCGTCAGACCTCATTTCGCTTCGT
>JACCSH010000305.1 GCA_013813125.1 Nocardioidaceae bacterium
GAACTGTCGGCGCCTTGTCCTATTGTCGAATGCATGTTCGAGAATCGTTTGCGGGAGCTGCCGGGCGCTGTGGCGGTTTCGGGTGCCTTCGCATCCGGGCCGCTGTCCGGATTCGCCGAGTCCCGGCTGCCAGAGTTTGCGGCTGTGCTGTCGAGTCGGGTCGAGGCACTCGGTGAGATGGACCAGCTCGAGTTGGGTGCGATGGCCACCTCTTGTATTGCGACGCTCGACTGGTTGCGGTGCAAAGCCGCTTCGAGTTTCGCCCTTAAGGACACCTTCTCGCCGGTCATGGTGGCGCAGCGCGCACGACCTGGCGCAATCCAGCTCCGAGCCTATGGTGGCGACGGGACGCCCGAGGTCTCTGAGCTCGCATCGACGGAGCTGGCCTTGGCGTGGTCGTGCAGCGAGACCGAAGCGGCGCGGCTGATCGCGATCGGCTTGGACCTGCGTTACCGACTGCGAATGACCAACCATCACTTCGGAGGCGGACGCCTTACCCTCGCTCACGCCCGCGTGGTCTCCGAAGTCACCCGCCGTCTGTCAGCCAACGTGGTCGAGACGTTGGAAGCCCAGCTCGCCGAGGCGGCCTTGACCCGCAGCCCGGCCCGGCTGCGGCTCTATGCCCGCCGACTCATCGCTAAGAGCGATCCAGCTGGGCTTCGCGACCGCGCGGCCCGGGCCTACGCCGACCGGTCGCTGTCGGTGTTTCCGCTCGACGACGCGATGGCCGCCTTTTGCCTCAATCATCAGCTCGAGACGTTGGCCGTCATTGACGACCACCTCGACGCCTGGGGACGACAACGTCACCTGCTTGACCCGGCTACACCCTTCGACGCTCACAAAGCCGATGCTGCCGCGCACCTGCTGCTCGGCCAGCACCCCATCACCGGCCACAGCCTGCTCGACAGAGCAAGGCCCGCCCCCGCCGCTTCTGAGGACTCACTTATTCCCTTTCGCAGCACAGACCTAGGAGGCGTGCACCGTCCGACCAGCGCCGACAACGAGTCACTTCTCGCCGGTTCGTCGGATCCTTCTGAGCCATCGCGGCCGGTGGTGTGTACGGATGGAGTGGGTTCGGCGGATTGGGCTTCGTCTCCTGGTGTTGCGAATCCGTCGTCGTTCCTGCCGGCGCGAACCGAGCTCCGAGTCACGATGACCGCCGACACCCTGCTCGGGATCGACGACGCCACCGCCGAACTCGAAGGGATGGGGCCGATTACTGCCGCCCAAGCCCGAAGACTTGCCCTGGAGTCGTCCTCGACGGTGCTGCGTCGAGTGTTCTGCGACCCTGCCGACGACTCGATTCTGTTCCTTGACGCCCACCAGTACCGTTGGCGGAGCAACCAAGCCGAAGCTGTCGCTACCCTCCACCCCTACTCGACATTTCCCGGCGCGACCACTCCGGCCCGAAAGTGCGACCTGGACCACCGAATCCCCTCCATCAACGGCCCACCGGACACCCTCCCCGTCGGCCAGGCTGACGCGGCATCACCAAATGAGCCGAGCGCAGACAGGGGCGGTCGCACCGTGGTGACGAATGCTCAACCACTGAGCCGCCGTCACCACCGCGCGAAGACGCACGGCGGATGGAGCGTCACGGTCGATCCCGAGGACCAACACACTGTGCTTTGGACCAGCCCGTACGGGCGGAGCTATGCGACCAGCGACTCCTCAGGAGCCTGACCTGCGCATACGTGCATCCAAGCGGCTCATCTAGAGTGCTGGAGATGCCCTCGCCGCTTGATGAGCCCGCGCCTGGTGAGCCCGCGCCGCTTGGTGAATCCTCGCAGCCGCTCGACATCTCCGCGTGCCACACCGCCAGCATCGATCCGCCCTGGTCGGGCGTGCGGCGGGGAGCCCTGCGCGCGGGGGAGCGGGTCAGGCTGACGGACCCCAAGAATCATCGCCACAGCGTCCTGCTGGAAGCGGGCAAGACCTTCTTCACGCACAAGGGCAGTATCGATCACGACGCCATGATCGGACAGCCGGACGGTCAGGTGGTCACCTCCACCGGAGGAGTCGACTATCTCGTCCTTCGCCCGCTGCTCGCTGACCACGTCGTCTCCATGCCGCGCGGCGCGGCGGTGGTCTATCCGAAGGACGCCGCGCAGATTTTGGTCATGGCCGACATATTCCCAGGAGCACACGTCGTCGAGGCAGGCGTCGGCTCGGGCGCGTTGACCTGCAGCCTCTTGAGGGCGGTGGGCACCGGGGGGGTGGTGTCGTCGTACGAGCGGCGGGAGGACTTCGCCGCAATCGCACGTGACAACGTGGACGGCTTCTTCGGTGGCAGCCACCCCGCGTGGCGGTTGACACTGGGCGATCTGGCGGTCGACCTGGCTGAGCGCGAGCGCGATGTCGACCGGGTGATCTTGGACATGTTGGCCCCCTGGGACTGCGTTGACGGGGTGGCGACAGCGCTCGCGCCCGGCGGACTGGTCTGTGCCTACGTAGCCACCACGACCCAACTGAGCAGATTTGTCGAAACGGTCAGAGCACATGGCGGATTCACCGAACCCGAGTCGTGGGAGTCGCTCGTCCGCGGCTGGCATGTCGAGGGGCTGGCAGTACGCCCCAGCCATCGCATGAACGGCCATACCGGGTTTCTCGTCACAGCGCGACGACTCGCACCTGGTACGTCGGCCCCGCGGCGCAGCCGAAGGCCCGCACCTGGCGCCTATGGTCACGACTACACCGGTCCGCGGCCTGCTGGCCCGGCGGTGAACGAGTGATATACCGATACCGACACGTGATCTGAGCGTCTGGTGAAGAAGGGCCACGCAGGTAAGGTCGAAGCAAGTGTCTCCTGGGGAGGTGGTTGTGGTGACTGGACAAGACGACTCGCGCGCGCATCGCGCACGTGCGGCCGATGAGTTGTACAGCCAAGTCGGCTTCCTCGAAGCCGAGGTCCGCGACCTACGACGACGGCTCGCCGAAGGACCTCAGACCACCCGGTTCCTCGAACAGCGGCTGGCCGAGACGCAGGCTTCGCTGGCCGCCTTGACCGCGCAGAACGAGCGGCTTGCCTCAACGCTGCGAGAGGCCCGCGACCGCATCACCGGCCTCAAAGAAGAGGTCGACCGCCTCGCACAGCCGCCGACCGGCTTCGGAACCTTCCTCTGCGTCAACGACGACGACACTGTCGACGTGTTCACGGGCGGTCGCAAGCTCCGGGTCAACGTCAGTCCCAACGTCGAGCTCGAACACCTCGCACGTGGGCAAGAGGTGATGCTGAACGAGGCCCTCAACGTCGTTGCGGCGCTCGACTACGAGCAGGTCGGTGAGGTTGTGATGCTCAAGGAGATCCTCGCCGACGGTGACCGCGCACTCGTGATCGCCAACGCTGACGAGGAACGTATCGTGCGCATCGCCGCCCCGCTGCGTGAGCAGACGATGCGTGCCGGTGACTCGCTGCTGCTGGAACCTCGGGCCAACTACGTCTACGAGCGAATTCCGAAGACCGAGGTCGAAGAACTCGTGCTCGAAGAGGTCCCCGACATCGACTACTCGGACATCGGTGGGCTGATGCGCCAGATCGACCAGATCCGAGACGCGATCGAACTTCCGTACCTTCACCGGGATCTGTTCATCGAACACGAGCTGAAGCCGCCCAAGGGCGTGCTCCTCTACGGACCACCGGGCTGCGGCAAGACCCTGATCGCCAAGGCGGTCGCGAACTCGCTTTCCAAGAAGGTGGCGGCGAAGACCGGGGAGGAGGGCAAGTCCTTCTTCTTGAACATCAAAGGTCCAGAGCTGCTCAACAAGTACGTCGGCGAGACCGAGCGACACATCCGGCTCGTCTTCCAGCGCGCCCGCGAGAAGGCGAGCGAGGGCACACCGGTCATCGTGTTCTTCGACGAGATGGACTCGCTCTTCCGCACCCGTGGATCCGGCGTCTCGTCCGACGTAGAGAACACCATCGTGCCCCAGCTGCTCAGCGAGATCGACGGCGTCGAGGGGCTCGAGAACGTCATCGTGATCGGTGCGTCCAACCGCGAAGACATGATCGACCCGGCGATTCTGCGGCCTGGCCGCCTGGACGTGAAAATCAAGATCGAGCGTCCCGACGCTGAGTCCGCACGGGACATCTTCTCCAAGTACCTAACGTCGACCCTGCCCCTGCACAGCGACGACCTGGGTGAGTTCGGAGGCAGCCGGGAGGCCTGCGTAGCCGGCATGATCCAGCGCACCGTCGAGCGGATGTACACCGAGTCCGAGGAGAACCGCTTCCTCGAGGTCACGTACGCTAACGGCGACAAGGAAGTGCTCTACTTCAAGGACTTCAACTCCGGGGCGATGATCCAGAACATCGTCGACCGCGCCAAAAAGATGGCGATCAAAGACCTCCTCGATAACGACCAGCGGGGCCTGCGGGTCCAGCACATGCTGCAAGCCTGCCTCGACGAGTTCAAGGAGAACGAGGATCTGCCGAACACGACTAACCCCGATGACTGGGCCCGCATCTCCGGCAAGAAGGGCGAGCGCATCGTGTTCATTCGCACGCTCATCACTGGCAAGCAAGGCACCGAGCCCGGCCGGTCCATCGACAACGTCGCGAATACGGGCCAGTACCTGTAGACACGTACCCTGACCGCATGACGGTACGGCGGATCATGGGCACCGAGACGGAGTTCGGTATCTCGGTCCTCGGTACACCGAGCGCCAACCCGATGCTGGCGTCGTCGCAGGTCGTCAACGCCTACGCCGCACTCAGCGCCCGGTCGCGGCGCGCCCGCTGGGACTTCGAGGAGGAGAGCCCGCTTCGAGACGCGAGGGGCTTCGACCTGAGCCGCACGATCGCCGATCCCAGCCAGCTCACCGACGAGGATGTCGGGTTGGCGAACCTGATCCTCACCAACGGCGCCCGACTGTACGTGGACCACGCCCATCCGGAGTACTCGTCACCCGAGTGCACCAACCCCCGAGATGTCGTCTGCTGGGACAAGGCAGGCGAGCGCATCGTGGCAGCCGCGGCACGCGCCGTCGACATACCCGGACAGAACCCAATCGTGCTCTACAAGAACAACACCGACAACAAGGGCGCCTCCTACGGAACGCACGAGAACTACCTGATGAAGCGGTCCACACCGTTCGAGGACATCGTGCGAAACCTCACCCCGTTCTTCGTCACGCGTCAGGTGTTCTGCGGCGCCGGCCGAGTCGGCATCGGGCAGGAGGGCCGGGACTCCGGCTTTCAGATCAGCCAACGCTCCGACTACTTCGAGGTCGAGGTGGGGCTCGAGACCACCTTGAAGCGGCCGATCATCAATACCCGCGACGAGCCGCACGCCGACCCGGACAAGTACCGCCGCCTCCATGTCATCATCGGCGACGCCAACCTGGCTGAGACGTCCACCTTCCTCAAGGTGGGGACCACATCGCTGCTGCTCGCCATGATCGAGGACCGAGCGATCACGGCCGAGCTTGCGATCGATGGGCCGGTGAGCGCCTTGCACGCGATCTCGCACGACCCACAGCTTCGCCACCTGGTGACCCTCAAAGACGGTCGCATCATGACGGCCCTCGACATGCAGGACATTTATCTGACGCAGGCATGGTCATATGTCGAGGATCGGTTCGGCGCCGACATCGACGAGCAGACGGCAGAGGTGCTCGAGCGTTGGGAGTCGGTGTTGACTCGGCTCAGGCACGACCCTATGGAGTGTCGCCGCGAACTCGACTGGGTCGCGAAACTGGCGCTGCTGGAGTCGTATCGTGACCGTGACGGTTTGGAGTGGGACGACCCGAAGCTGTACCTGATTGACTTGCAGTACGCCGACTTGCGCCCCGACAAGGGCCTCTACCACCGCCTCGTGGCCCGCGGAGCGATGAAGCGGATGGTCAGTGACGAGGAGGTGAGCTTGGCCTCGAGCAACCCGCCGAACGACACTCGGGCGTTCTTCCGGGGACGTTGTCTGGCCAAGTATCCCGATCGGATCGCGGCCGCCTCGTGGGACTCGGTGATCTTCGACCTTCCTGGACGCGACTCCCTCCAACGCATACCCACCATGGAACCCACGCGGGGAACCGAGCAGCATGTCGGCGCGTTGTTGGACAGGTGCGACACAGCAGAGGAGCTCTTCGCCGCCCTTACCGCGTGACCAGCCAGGTAGGGTTTGGTCCACGGAGATCCGACGACTCAGGAGGGCACACATGGCGCGCGAGGGTGGCCAGCAGCACAAGACCACACGCAAGTCCTCAGAGCAGGAGGAGGCCGTCGAGGCCGCCCCCACCGAGGGTGCCGCCGAGCGCAAGGAGAAGCTCGACGACGATGTCGATGCGATTCTCGACGACATTGACGAGGTTCTCGAGTCGAACGCCGAGGAGTTCGTGCGCGGGTTCGTGCAAAAGGGCGGTGAGTGAGCTCCATGAGCTTTCCCGGCTTGCCGGCGGCGTTTATGGCGCCTGGCAGCTCGTCGTTCGCGGATTTCTTGGGACATCACGCGCCGGACCTGTTGCCGAGCCGCCGGATGTCGAGCTCGGCGGGGGGGGCGGTCGACGTCCCGCACGGAACTACCATCGTGGCCGCGACCTTCGAGGGCGGCGTGGTCATGGCAGGAGATCGTCGGGCAACGATGGGCAATATCATCGCCCAGCGCGACATAGAGAAAGTCTTCGCGGCCGATGAGTACTCATGTGTTGGAATCGCGGGCTCTGCCGGCTTGGCGATCGAGATGGTGCGGCTCTTCCAGACCGAACTGGAGCACTACGAAAAGATCGAAGGGACCACCTTGTCGACCGACGGCAAGGCCAACCGGCTGGGGGCGTTGATCCGCAGCAACCTCGGCATGGCCATGCAAGGTCTCGCCGTGGTTCCGCTGTTCGCCGGCTACGACCTGGTCACCGAAGTCGGCCGCATCTTTTCCTACGACGTCACCGGTGGCCGCTACGAGGAGCAGGCATTCCACTCGGTGGGGTCGGGTGCGCTCTTCGCCCGTGGCTCGCTGAAGAAGCTCTACCGCGACCGGTTCGACGCCACCGAGTGCGTGACAGCCACTGTTCAGGCTCTCTATGACGCAGCCGATGACGACTCGGCAACGGGAGGTCCCGACCTGGCGAGACGGATCTTCCCGGTGGTGACAGTGGTGACCGGGGCTGGTTTTGCCCGGCTCCCCGATGACGAGGTGGCCGCCATCGCTGACACCGTTGTGGCCGCCCGCATGCAGCGCCCCGACGGCCCCGCAGCCCCCCTCACCTGAGGCGAAAGGACCTTCCGATGTCGATGCCGTTCTACGTGTCGCCCGAACAGCTGATGAAGGACCGGGCCGACTTTGCCCGCAAGGGGATCGGCAGAGGGCGCTCGGTCGTCGTCGTGCAGTACGCGGATGGATTGTTGTTCGTGGCCGAGAACCAGTCTCAGGCTCTACACAAGATCTCCGAACTCTATGACCGGTTGGCCTTCGCTGCCGTCGGGCGCTACAACGAGTTCGAGAACCTTCGGATCGCCGGTGTGCGGCTCGCTGACATGCGCGGCTACTCATACGACCGGCGAGACGTCACGGGTCGGGGGCTGGCTAACGCCTACGCGCAAACCCTGGGCACAATCTTCAGCTCGGGGGGCGAGAAACCGTACGAGGTGGAGATTTTCGTTGCGGAGGTCGGTGACACTGCCGCCGATGACCAGGTCTACCGACTCACGTATGACGGCTCGGTGGCTGACGAACACGGGTATGCCGTGATGGGCGGATCAGCCGAGCAGGTCAGCGAGTACCTGAGCACCCACTACACCGAGGGGGCAGACCTGGAAACCTCGCTGGCGCTGGCTGTGGAGGCGCTCGGCCACGACGCAAGCGAGCCGCGGGTCTTGGCGGCTGACCGGCTCGAGGTGGCTGTTCTGGACCGCAGCCGCACCCAACCGCGCAAGTTTCGCCGGTTCCGCGGTGCCCAGCTGCGTGCGCTCGTGGACGCCGCCTTAGCGAGCGCAGCAGCCGCCCGAAGCGGTGCAGCAGAGTCGGTGAGGTCCGCAGCGCTCGACGACGACAACGAGATTCCGATCACCCCCGCTCACGTCAAACCGCCTCTTCCACAGGCGCCTTCGGGTTCGGACAAGTCAGCATCGATTCAGGCTTTGCCATCTTCGGCGAAGCAGCGCGACTCCGATGACACCCCCGATGGGTGACGGCGACGGTGACGCGGCTCGCTCTTGGCGCCAGATCGGAAGCGATGTGGTGCTGCACGAGGGCTGGATCCGGGTCTCCCGGCGCACCTACCAGTTGCCCGACGAGCGAATCGCCCAGTGGGACATGTTCGACGGCGGCCAGACGGTGGGAGTGCTGGCGCTGACTCCTGAGGGGCGCCTCGTCATGGTGCGGCAGTTCCGGCCAGGGCCGGATCGGGTAGTGCTTAATGTCCCAGGTGGCTTCGTCGATGCGGGGGAGACCCCGGTCGAGGCAGCGGCTCGAGAGCTGACTGAGGAAACCGGCTTCGTCAGCACCGACCTGGCGCACGTGGTAACCGCGATGAGCGCCTCCTCGACGGGGCAGCGGCACGTCGTGAT
>JACCSH010000021.1 GCA_013813125.1 Nocardioidaceae bacterium
GTAGTGGAACTCGCCAACTGCGGTGATCCCTGCCAGGGCCATCTCTTTGTAGGTCGCGAAGGCAAGCGCGTAGTAGGAGTCAGGGTCGAGGCGCGCGGCAACGTCGTACATCGTCTCCCGCCACGTCCAGAAGCTGCCTCGCTCGCGTTGCGTTCGGCCACGCAAGGCCCGGTGGAAGGCATGGCTGTGGCAGTTTGCGAAACCGGGGATCGTCAAGCCCGCGAGGCGGATCGCAGCGGGCGACGAGGCTCCCGGCGTCACCGCGGCGATGTGAGTGCCCTCGATCTCAATCAGCACGTTGTCGGCCAGTTCGCCCGGACCAAGCCATGCGCGCTCGCACAGATATGTCGTCACGCGGCCAACCCCTCGAGCACCCTCGCGAGTGCGGCGACTCCAGCCAAGCAGTCGGCCATCTCCGCTCGCTCTTCGGGGGAGTGCGAGATGCCTGTCGGGTTACGTACGAACAGCATCGCTGAAGGGATGCCGGCCAGCTGCAGGATCCCCGCGTCGTGCCCTGCACCCGTCGCGATAACAGGGGCGCCGTCGAGGATCTTCGACAGTTGCTGGGCGAGTGGACGGTCGAACTCGACTGTGGGCGAGACCGACTCGGCGGTCACCTCGAGACTCGTTCCGTCACGGTCAGCGCGTTCAGTTGCCTGGCGGACGATCGACTCGACGAGCGCGTCCAGGCTCGTGGCGTCAGCACTGCGCGCATCCAACCACGCCTGCACACGCTCCGGCACCGCATTGGTGACATTGGGCTGTACGGCGACGCGGCCGAAGGTGGCGCGAGAATCGGCCAGCCGCGCCTGTTTGTTAGCGGCCAGGGCTGTCATCGCATAGGTGAGCATCGGGTCCTGGCGATCCTGCATGGGCGTGGCGCCGGCGTGGTTGGCCTGGCCGGTGAAGTCGAACCGCCACCGCCCATGCGCCCAGCTGACTGAGGCCACTGCCACAGCGCGGTTGCGGTGGACGAGGTCACGTCCTTGCTCGACATGGAGCTCGACGAATTCCGCGACATCGCGGAGCAGTGGAGAAGGCCCCAGGTGCGGTTCGATGCCAGCCTCCGCCATGGCGTCGAGCAGGAACACGCCGTGTCGGTCTCGGAGTTCGGCTGCCTCCTGTGGTCGGAGCTGTCCGGTGGCGAGGCGTGAGCCCAGGCACGCGATCCCGAACCGTGACCCTTCCTCCTCTACGAACATCGCCACCCCGATGCGGCGCGTGGGCCGGAAACTCTGATTGCGCAAAATGTCGATCGCCGCGAAGGAGGAGGCCACACCGAGGGGGCCGTCGAACGCGCCCCCGTTGTCCACTGAGTCGAGGTGAGAGCCGATCAGGATGTCACCAGAAGTCGGCCGCCGTTCAGAAGCCGAGCCTTTGTTACCCGACAACGTCGCAGCGGCTGCCGGGTGGGAGGCTGCGGATTCGGCGGCTCTGGCAGAGGAGGCGGGAGCGTCGGCGACGGGGCTGGGTGACCACCAGGCCACCGCGTTCCCTTGGCCGTCCCACTCAACGTCCAGTCCCCTTCTCCTGGCTTCCTCGACGTACCAGTCCACGCACTCGCGCTCGGCGGCTGCAAAGGGAGCGCGCCGATAGCCCGCACTTGTCGGGTCGCGTCCGAGCGGTTCGAGGTCTCGCCACATCTGCTCGAAGGTCACCATCGCAATATGACATGCCAACTCCACCGACGGTTTACCAGGCTGAGCGGGACCGGGATCAAGCGCCCACCACTTGACTAGTTGGCCGTCTGGAGTGGGGGGACGTTCGAGGTATGGCGGTGCATTGCGGCTTTCCGACGGTGACGCCGGCGAACGCTAGCACGCCGCGTACTCGTACTCCGGGTGGCTAGGTCGCCTGAGCAGACGATCACGGAAAACCACAGAGATCGCATTCGCGCAGATCGCACGCTCGACGGAAGAACCGTCTGCCGTTGTCGCTGTACTAAATTTCGAGCACATGGCGCCCGTACACAGAGGTGTAGGCCGCGCACTCGGAATAGACCTGACACTCCTCGGCAACAGCGAAGTCGAACCCCGCCCTCTCACGTTCCCGAGAGGTCACTCCCTCCAGGTTCTTTTGAGCGAAGGCCAGTCCGCTTGTGTGCGCCTGGCGCCCCAGAAGTCGGGCCAGCGCAAGGTTGTCGCTGCGGGTGAGCAGATGCCGAGAGCGGGTGAAGAAGTCCAGGTTGTCAGGCTCGACCGCCGCATAGCCCGAGCGCCGGCATTGCTCAATCCAGCGCGTCACAATCGAGCCGATCCCCTTCCGCTTGTGACGGGTGGATGAGTCGAGCAAGATCTCGTCCGGCCACCCCGGATCACGGACTAACTCCCCGCTATCCCTCAGTAGTAGCCCGGGGTGGTGGGCCTTCCACCAGGTGGCGCGGTCAGATCGAATCCCCGGTTAACCGGTGGGGTGCGTACGTGCGCGCGCTCGACAGAGAAGCCACCCAGTAGCGGCAAGCTCGACGATCCAACCCGATTGGAAGTTGGGCCGCTCCCTAGCTCCGAGCTCGCCACTTCAGCACCGTTCGCAGCAGGGAGGTTTGCCAACAGCGCCGTCAGCATCAGGGCGAGCAGCGGTGCCCATGTCTGCGTCGTCACCTAACACCTGCTGGCGCTAAGGGAGAGGTGCAAACGCGATACCACGGTGATACTGACCGTTGAACCGGAGACTGTCGCTCACGATCCACAGTCCTGCCTGAGTCGCCAGAAGGTCATGGCCTCCCTGTGCCGCTGGCTTGATCGGGTTCCACTCCAACGCCTGTCCTGTGAGGGGATCGATCGCGCCAATGCCAGGGCGACTCACCGCGCCTGGTCCCGCAGCGTTCTGA
>JACCSH010000025.1 GCA_013813125.1 Nocardioidaceae bacterium
ACGGCACCATCGCGGTCGACAAGATCACTGCCACGTTCTCCGCAGCCCACAGCACTCGATGGCAGCGCACCGCCGACGGCTGGACCCGTCCTGGGTCGTACGCCGATGATGGCGATGATTTTCTCGCAGACAGCGTGCTGCTGCTCAAGGTGGCGGTCGGTGACGCCGGCTACTTGGACCCAGCTGGAAACCCGGTCCCCGAGACCAGGTTCTACGGCAAGGGTGAAGCTGTGCTGGTGCACGGCGGCGAGGCGCTGAAGGCCACCTGGCGCAAGGACAACGCAGGCAGCGAGCTGACCTTGGAGGACTCTGCCGGGCAGGAGGTGACGGTCCCGGCCGGACACACCTGGATCGAGCTGGTGCCGGCCGAAGGCGGAGAGGTCGTCCTCAGCAAGTAGCGGGGCTGCTCCGGGCGTCTGCGCTCTTTCCCGACGTACCGCCGCATGAGGTGGCAGGCGAGGGCACGTCCACCGACGCAGCGTGGGCAGTTGTTGCGATGATAGTTGCATGGTCAGCGTTCCCTCGGTCTCCTACTCGATCACCGTCCGTCTCGTCGTGCCTGCGGGTGGGTCGGCTGTCAGTCAGCTGACCTCTGCTGTCGAGGCTGGTGGCGGCTACGTAACGGCGCTCGACGTCACCGCGTCCGGAGCAGACGAGCTCCGCATCGACGTGACGTGTGCAGCGCGCGACACCGACCACGCAGGTGTCATCGTCGACGCGCTGCGCAAGGTCGATGGGGTGGTCGTGCACAAGGTGTCGGACCGCACCTTCTTGATGCACCTCGGTGGCACGATCGAGATGGCATCGAAGCACCCCATCCGTAACCGAGACGACCTCTCAATGGTCTACACCCCAGGAGTCGCGCGGGTGTGCCTCGCCATCGCGCGCAATCCCGAGGACGCGCGCCGCCTCACCATCAAGCGCAACGCAGTTGCGGTGGTCTCGGATGGTTCAGCAGTCCTGGGGCTGGGCAACCTGGGCCCGGCCGCCGCGCTTCCGGTGATGGAGGGCAAGGCGGCATTGTTCAAACGCTTCGCGGGCATCGACGCGTGGCCGCTGTGCCTCGACACCCAAGACGTCGACGAGATCGTCCGGACCGTGCAGGTGATCGCGCCGGTCTTTGCCGGCATCAACCTGGAGGACATCTCTGCCCCGCGCTGTTTCGAGGTGGAGGCCAGACTGCGCGAGTTGTTGGACATACCTGTCTTCCACGACGACCAGCACGGCACTGCGATCGTGGTGCTCGCGGCTCTCACTAACGCATTGCGAGCGGTGCGCAAGGATATGTCAGACGTGCGCATCGTCATGTCCGGTGCAGGGGCTGCAGGATCGGCGATCGTGCGACTGCTTCTCAAGTCTGGAGCGAGCTCTGTGGTCGTGGCCGACATCGAAGGCGTGATCCACAGATCACGCCCCGGGCTCAGTCCTTCGCTGCGCTGGATAGCTGAGCACACCAACGCCGCGTCCGTGACCGGGTCGCTCAAGGACGCCGTACGGGGAGCAGACGTGTTCATCGGCGTGTCCGCGCCGAACGTCCTCGACCCGACTGACATCGCCGCCATGGCCGACGGCGCGATCGTCTTCGCCCTCGCGAACCCCGATCCCGAGGTCGACCCAGGGGAGGCCCGAAAGCACGCGGCCGTTGTGGCGACCGGGCGCTCGGACTACCCCAACCAGATCAACAACGTGCTCGCCTTTCCCGGCGTCTTCCGCGGCCTACTGGACGCCTCGGCCCACACCATCAGCGACTCTTTGCTCATCGCCGCTGCGCGGGCCATCGCCTCGACGGTCACCGATGCGGAGCTCAACGTGAACTACGTCATCCCGAGCGTCTTTCACGAAGAGGTTCACAAGGCGGTGGCGACCGCTGTAAAGGACGCGGCCCAAGCGGGAGTTACGCGATGACGTTCTATGCCGGCCAGTTGCTCGTGGCCACTCCGCGGCTGGCCGACCCGAACTTCAACCGAACGGTGATCCTGCTCCTCGACCATGACGAGGACGGGGCGATCGGAGTGGTTCTCAACCGGCCGATGGAGCTGCCGCTGGGGGCAGTACTTCCCGCTTGGGCGGAGGTGGTGGCCGAACCCCACCTACTGTTCAACGGGGGACCGGTTTCACGTGAGTCTGCGCTCGCGGTCGGGTTGTCGCTGGGAGAGGGCCCTAGCCACAGCTTCTGGCCTCTCGTCGGAGACTTCGGGCTCGTCGATCTCGATGCCGAGCCCGGTGATCTACTCAGCGACCTCATCGGCTTACGCGTCTTCTCCGGATATGCCGGATGGGGACACGAACAGCTGACAGCGGAGATAGCGGAAGGGTCTTGGTACGTCGTCAACACCGCGCCGACGGACCTCCTGACGTCCCAGCCGGAGGAGCTGTGGGGG
>JACCSH010000037.1 GCA_013813125.1 Nocardioidaceae bacterium
TAGCGCGACGCCATGTCGGAGTTGTAGGCGGCCTTCTGTTTGTACATGAGCATGAGCGCCCGCAGCTTGGCATGCTCCTCATCCCAGCGTTTGCGGAGCTCCTCGAGCCGGGCGAAGCGGTCGCGACGAGCTTGGTGGTACGTCGAAAAACCGCCTGCATGGGTCCACACCGTGTTGCCCGCCGCACCCAGTTCGACCGTCACGACCCGAGTCGCGGCGTTGGCCATCAGCTCACGATCGTGACTCACGAACAGCACCGTTTTGGCGGACTCGCGTAATCGCTCCTCGAGCCAGACCTTGCCCGCGACGTCGAGGAAGTTGTCGGGCTCGTCAAGCAGCAGTACCTCGTCGGGCCCGCGCAGCAGCGCCTCGAGCACCAGGCGCTTCTGCTCGCCACCACTCAGCGTCTTGAGGTCGCGGTACTTTGCCCTTTCGTACGAGACCCCGAAAGCCGCCACCGTGCAGACATCCCACAGCACCTCGATGTCGTAGCCGCCTGCGTCGGCCCACTCCGACAGCGCCTCGGCGTAGCGCATCTGGGTTTTCACGTCCTCCGTCTCCATCATCTCCAGCTCGGCCGAGTCCACTCGGGCCGCCGCAGCCCGAACCCGAGGTGGCGCCACCGCGAGGAGCAGGTCGTGGACGTTCATGCCCTCGTTGCCCTGAGTGACCATCTGCCGCATCACACCCAAGCCACCCGACCGAACTACTGCACCTGCGTGCGGGATCAGGTCGCCGGTGATGATGCGCAACAGCGTCGTCTTGCCGGCTCCGTTGGCGCCGACCAATGCCACCTTGGCGCCGTCGCCCACGCGAAATGACACATCGTCGAGGAGCACCCGCCCGTCCGGCAGCTCGTAGCGAACTCCGGCAACGTCTACATGGCCCACAGACGAATCTTGCCCTTCATGGACGCTCATCGCCCTTCTTTTTTTGGCGCATCGCTGACCCCTCGAGTGCGCTGAGGTGGGCGGCTTGTCAGCTGGCCAGATCCTTCAGCGCGTCCTCGATCGCGCGGTGAAAGGTTGGGTAGGCGTAGATCATGGAGATCAAAGTCGAGGTCGGTACGCGGGCGTGCACCGCGACTGTCAGCGCCGCCAACATCTCGCCGCCGGTTGGCCCTACGGCTGTGGCCCCCACGAGCACGCCCTCGCCCGCGTCCTCGACCAGCTTGATCACCCCTGCGTTGCCTGCCTTGTGGATCCAACCTCGGCTGGAGCTGGCCAGGTCGGTGCACCCAACCCGTACGTCGAGCCCGGCGTCGCGGGCCTGCTTCTCCGTCATACCAACGGATCCCACCTCTGGGTCGGTGAACGTCACTCTCGGCACAGCCCGGTAGTCGGCCGTCGGTGCTCCGTCGGCGTCGAGGATCGCCTTAGCCGCGATGGACGCCTGGTACATCGACATGTGCGTGAAGGCCCCTTTGCCGGTGATGTCGCCGATGGCCCACACCCCCTCTCCGGCCCGCATGTGGTCATCGGTTTCAAGCGATCGTGCGTCAGGGTCGAGCCCGAGCGTTTCCAGGCCGATATCGCCCAGGTTCGGACGACGCCCAGCTGCCACCAGCAGCTTGTCGGCCGTGAGCACCTGCCCCCCGACATCGACACTGAACTGGCCATCGGCGTATTCGACGCTTTCAATCGTGACGCCCGTGAGCACCTGGATGCCTTCTTCGCCGAACACAGCCGTCACAACAGCGCTGGCCTCCGGCTCCTCGGGGGCCAAGATGCGGTCCGCGACCTCCAGCACGGTTACCCGCACTCCGAAGCGGGTGAACGTCTGCGCCAGCTCAGCGCCGATCGCGCCGCCGCCGATGACGATGACCGAACCAGGCAGCTGCTCGAGCTGTACCGCGTCCCGGTTGGTCCAGAACGGCGTCTCGTCCAGCCCGGGGATGGGTGGCACGCCGGGCTCAGTCCCCGTGTTCAGCACCACTCCTCGCCTCGCCGTATAGGTCTCGCCGGCAACCTCGACCTGGCGCGGCGCAGCCAGGCGGCCGCTGCCGCGGACGAAGCGCACCCCGGCGCCTTCCAGTCGCTCAACCGCGACTGTGTCGTCCCAGTGATCAGTCGCCTCGTTAGCTATCCGCTGCGCCACCGGGGTCCAGTCGGGGGTAACTGTGCTGCTCCCCGCCATACCCGAGATCCGACGCCCCTCTTGCACGAGATCAGCCGCCCGGATCATCATCTTCGTCGGCACACAGCCGTAGTAGGGGCACTCGCCGCCTACGAGGTGCTTGTCGATGGCCACCACCTCGAGGCCGGCACCCGCCAGCTCGGTCGCTACGGCCTCCCCACCAGGACCCAGACCGAGGACAACGACGTCAACCTCGTTGCTCATGAGCTGCACCTCCAGTTCTTGACGCTTCGTCTCCGCGCACTGCCTCTGTGACGCCAAAGGGGAGAGGTCCTAGGGTTTAGGTCATGCTCCGCGACCTCCCCTCCGAGGCGTTCGTAACCTACACCGGACTCAACCTTCCCCGACCGGAAGGTCATGAGGTGCGGGCCCAGAGCTCTGGTGCCGCTGGAGAGGACCGCCGCGTCGCGGACCTTGCGCTGCTCGACGGGCCGTGATCGGACTGGCCGACCCGACCACGACGCAGCATCGCACTGTGCTGGCACTACGCGCCCTGGCATTGTGCTGCCATCCGCTGCCGACCGCCGCAGTGACCGCGATGGCTACGGCGCTCGTGGCCGCGGCGGGAAACTCCGCCCGGACCTGCGGAACAGCCGCGCTCGCGGTGTTGGCTGGGCAACTCTCGATCGGCTGGTCCAACGACCTCGTCGATGCCGACCGCGATGCAGCGGTCGGTCGCAGCGACAAGCCTCTCGCTACCGGCCAGGTGAGCCGCGGAGTCGTCGCGGTGGCGCTGGCGTCTGCGTTGGCCGTCACGACGGCCACCTCTTTGCTGCTTGGCTGGCGGGCAGCGGTCGCTCAGCTCACTGTGGTCGTCGCGGGCTTGGCGTACAACCTGGGCGTGAAGTCCACGATCTGGTCGGCTGCACCGTACGCAGTGGCTTTCGGCACGTTGCCCGCTGTCGCGACGCTTGCCCGGTCAGAACCCGCGTGGCCGGTCTGGTGGGCCGCAGCGTCAGGAGCCTTGGTCGGAGTGGCGGCGCACTTCGCGAATGTGCTGCCCGATCTCGCAGAGGACCGACATACCGGGGTCCGGGGACTCCCCCATCGACTCGGAGCCACAGCCTCAGCCGCCGTCGCAACCCTGCTGGCGGGCTGTGCCGTCGGGTTGGCGTTCGCCGGTGCGGCCAACCCGGCCACGGCCCTGCAGTGGGGATTGCTGGCCGGTGCAGGTGTCTCGTTGGCGTGGGGTTTGCTCGTCGTACGAAGAGATCCCCGTTCCGAGGCCATTTTCGTGGCAACCATGGTCACCGCCGCGCTTGCGATCGCTCTGCTGGTTACCGGATGACCAGAAGACTCCGGGCTCCGCGCCCCTTCAGTCCGCACCGCTCACGTAGGTCGCGATGCCATCAACCGCCCATGGTGCGACGTGCTCCAACGGGAGTTGTCTGCCCGTCGAGCTGTAGCCGAAGTCGCACGATGTTGGACGCACTCTCAGCTTTGGGGTCGAGGCGGCAATGCGGGGTTGAAGAACCACCGTCTGAGCCACGCGGATGTCACAGGCCGGCGTCTGAGCCGAAGGTTCTGCCAGCCGCTGAAGAAAGAGACGCTCCGCCGCGCCATCCACCGCAGTGGAGTACAGCAACTCATAGGTGAGCCCCTGGCTCGAGACTTCCACCTCGTACAGGCACACGGCCATGCCGCCGAAGTCACCGCTTCCTGCGGCAGCGGCCAAGTCCAGGACGTCCGCCGGGCCGGGCTGTTCGGCATAGAACAGGTGGGACTCCGCAGCGCAGCCGTTTCCATCGACGGAGCCGGTGGTCAGGCTGGCGAGGATGAGACCCAGTTCCTCGGAGTCGGTGTGTGCGACGCTGACGCGTATCTCCCCGGCGTCCACCGTGACTCTTCGCAGACCATCACCGAGGTCCTCGCTTCCCGCTGGCAGCGGCGAGTCGAACCAGACGTGCGACCCGGTCTCCTCATTCCCGCCGGCGCAATGGTCACCGAGGCGAACGGGCCTGCCGACGTAGGCACGCTCTGGGTGGCTTCCCAATGAGGTTTCCCAGTCGGCTCGGGGATAGTCCTGAGCAGCTCGCCCGCACACGTAGCCAGCGGCCCGGCTCCGCTCATCAAGGCGCAGAGGTGAGGCGCCCCACCCCCAAGTGGGAGGAACCCGAATCTGTACGCCGCGGTAGGACTCCACCCGCCAGCCGTCGGGGATGGTACTCGCAACGTCAAAAGGAAGTCGGTTGCCAAGGGACTCTGCGGGGATGCTAGGACGGTTGGGCCCTGCTTCCACGCGATTGTCCGTGGACGGGTCCGACTGGCCATCCGTAGCCGAGATGGCCACAACTACGGCGACCAGCGCAGCCGCCGCTGCCCCCATCCGCAGACGGGTGCGGCGACGTTGACGTGCCCCTTCGCGTGCACCCTCGGCCAGGTCGGTGTGCGGAAGCAGGGAAGCGGTTTGCGCCTGCAGGCCCCGGCGCATGATGCGCTCGAGTTGTCCAGCGTCGTTGTCATACATTGCGGGCCTGGTGGCCTTCGATCAGGTCTTGCAAGCCTGCCAGTGCTCGGTGGACGTGGGACCGCACCACCGGCTCAGGACAGCGGAGCAGGTCGGCAATTTCTGGGTAGCTGAGACCCTCATAGAACCTGAGCACGACGGCTGCGCGCTGCTTGGTCGGAAGCGATTGGCACAGCCGCCACACGGCACCTGCTCCTGGCAGCGACAAGCCAGCACCATCGGGTGGCACTGCTTCGCCCCAAGCGTTGTCGACGGGCAACTTCTGTCGAGCGAGCTTGCGCCACCAGGAGATGCGATCGTTGACGATCAACCGGCGTACGTACGCATCTCTGTCATGCATCACACTTACTCGTGACCAGCGCTCGTAGGTCTTGGACAACGCCGCCTTCAGGGCATCCTCGGCGGCTTCGCGGCTCCCCGTCAGCAGATAGGCGAAGCGCAGTAGAGCCGGCGCACGCGCCGTCACCCAGCCGTCGAACTCGACGGGCCCGGCGACCTCCTGATCAGCCACGGTCATATTCACTCATACCCAACGCCACGAGCAACCCGGTTTGTCGCAGTCCGAAGTCACGCCGGAGCCGATAGACGGGCCTCCAAGACACGGAAGCCTTTGGCAGCGGCCAACCGCGCGCAGCGGTAGCCGCGTTCGCTGAGCCAGCGCTGCAGCGAGTCGGCGCCGAGGTTCTTGCCCACCACCAGAACAGCCCGCCCGGCCGGATCCAGCCGCGGCAGCCACGCCAGCAGCAGCTCGTGCAGTGC
>JACCSH010000052.1 GCA_013813125.1 Nocardioidaceae bacterium
CGCCGATCTACCTGGCGGTCGGCGCCGTGCGAGATGCGCCGGTCGTGGTCGACGGGTCAGTCGTCGTCCGTCCACAGCTCGTTCTGGTCGCGACTGGCGACCACCGGATAGTCGACGGAGCGCAGGCGGGACGGATCACCACTGTCCTGCGCGAGTTACTCGCTGAGCCGGCGCGACTCGACACCCCCTGGCAGCCTTCGCCGAGCTGAGCTACCTCGTTTGCGCGCGAGGGTCGTGGGTACGCATCGGCATGGCTCCCAAGAACGAGACCATTTCGTCTGCGTCGCTGACCTTCATCGGGAATGAAACCACCATCTTGCGACTGCTCGAGCACTCGGTCGCCTGCTCCCCTCGACTGCGGTGTACACCAGCGGCGACAGGTTGACCGGGGACCATCTCGACGCGGTGCACCAGCGGTTTCCTGCCTCACTAGCGGCGACCCCGGCTCACTTGACCGCGCGCCGGGAGACCGCGTCATACAAGCGGTCGGGAACGAGGGGTTTCACTACGGTGGCCAACCGGGCTGTGGCGCCGACCGGATAACGGGTGGACGGCCGACTCTCGGTCAGGGCCTTCTCGATCACCTGGGCCACGTCTTGCGGTGAGCCGCCATACTCGTCGGCTTTGATCAGCGTCTTGCGATAGTTGGTGAGTCGTTCACGGTAGCGCTCGGTCTCTGGCAGTGCTCCTGCCAGCAATGCCTCGATCCGTTGCACTCCCTTGCTCCAGATCGGCGTGGAGATGGGGCCGGGCTCCACGATGACCACGGAAATGCCTTCCGGCTCGAGCTCTTGGCGCCAAGCGTCGCCGATGGCCTCGATCGCGAACTTCGAGGCGTGATAAGGGCCGCCGAACACCGACGCTCCCTTGCCGCCGACTGAGCCCACGAAGACAACTCTGCCTGCGCTCCGCCGCAGCAGCGGTAGCGCCGCCCGGGTCATTGCGACCGGGCCGATCACGTTGACCTCGAGCTGTTCGCGAAGCTGCTCCAGAGGCACGACCTCCAAGGGGCCGGGATACGCCTCACCTGCGTTGTTGACTAAGCCCTGAAGCCCCTCGTCTCCGAGCTCGTCGGTGACTTCGGTTATCGCAGCTGCGATGGAGACCTCGTCGGTCACATCGAGTTTGAGCACTCGCAGCTCCGGAGAGGCCGCGGCCCGCAGTTCTTCTCCGTCAGTCAGGTCTCGCACCCCCGCGAAGACGCGCATGCCTTGCTTGTCGAGGTGCAGGGCAGTGGCGGCGCCGATGCCCGTGGACGAACCCGTGATCAGTATGTTCTTCATGGCGTCAACGTACCTCCGTGCAGCGGCGGCAAGAGCGCATGGTTGGGCAAGGTCCGGGAGGGTACGAACTTGCTCGACTGATCCGACTCGGAAACCCACAGGAGCTCGCATGGCCAAGCCCGAACCTCGTCGCGTCGCCATCACCGGAGGCGCGGGGTTCGTCGGTTCCTGGCTGTGTGAGGTGCTGAGCGACCGTGGCGTCGCCGTCGTCTGCGTCGACAACTTCAGCACCGGCAGCACTGCCAACGTCGCACACCTGCTGGACCGACGGGGCTTCGAGCTCGTGGAATCCGACATCTCGGCGGGTCTTGCCGTCACGGGCGAGGTGGACTGGGTCCTGCACTTCGCGTCGCCGGCGTCGCCGCCCGACTATCTCCGGCTGCCGGTCGAGACACTGAGGGTGGGGAGTCTTGGCACGATGCACGCCCTCGATCTGGCCAGAGAGAAGCGCTGCCGCTTCGTGATGGCGTCGACGTCGGAGGTGTACGGCGACCCGCTGGAGCATCCGCAGCGCGAGACGTACTGGGGCAATGTCAACCCGGTCGGGCCGCGCAGTGTCTACGACGAGGCCAAGCGCTTCAGCGAGGCGCTCACGACGGCGTACCGGACCGCGTACGGAGTCGACACGACCATCGTGCGGATCTTCAACACCTATGGGCCGCGGATGCGGCCAGATGACGGCCGTGCCATCCCCACGTTCATCTTCCAGGCGGTGAATTCCGAGGCGATAACCGTGGCCGGAGACGGCAGTCAGACCCGCTCCATCTGTTACATCGACGACACCGTGGCCGGCATTCTGGCGCTCGCCTCCAGCTCCGAGTGTGGCCCTGTCAACATCGGCAACGGCGAGGAGACGACCATGCTCGAGCTGGCAGAGCGGATCAAACGACTGGTCGGCTCGTCCAGCCCGATAACTTTCGTCGACCTACCAAAGGACGATCCGCGGGTTCGCTGCCCCGACATTTCGCTGGCACGCCGGCTCCTTGGCTGGAAACCCGAGGTGGACTCCGAGGCAGGTCTTACCAAGACGATCGAGTGGTTTGTGTCGCGGTCAGAAGTGCCTCAGCCGAGCTGACCACCTCGTCGACGCCGATCCTCAGCAAAGCAGGGTCGACACTGCCCCCCCAGGGGTCACCGGTCCCCTCCCCGTGCCAGATCGCGATGTGCTCAGGTCGGTTTGGCGGCGGCCCCCACCGTGTCGGAGGGGTCGGCCCGAACAAGACGACAGAGGGGGTCCGCAAAGCCGTAGCGAGATGAGCTACTCCGGTGTCACCAGAGATCAGCAGCTGAGCGTCAGCGACGAGCGCCGCCAGCTGGAGCAGGTTCGTCCGACCGGCAAGCACCGCAGTGGTCGGCAGACCAGCAGAGTCCGCCACCGAAGTGGCGAGCGCCCGCTCTGCCGTACCGCCAGTGAGAAGGACTGGTAGACCCCGACCAACGGCCCACCCCGCCACGGCGGCGAAGCGATCCGCAGGCCATTGCCGGGAGGCAAACGCGGCTCCAGGGTGGATGATCACGGCGCGGCGCATCGGCGGCTCGGTGGCCGGCACGGGGAGATCCAGCTCCTCCGGATCAGCCCGTGCCTCCAGGGTTTCCGCCACCAGGCGGCACCATCTCGCCACCTCATGCTCGTCGGCATTCCACGCCGGTCCGCTGATCCCCAACGCGGGGCAGTCGAATGCGACGAGGCGGCGTGCCTTGAGTCCGAGCAGGAGCTCGGAGCTCCGCGGGCCCTTGCCGTGCAGGTTGATCACGACGGCGGGTCGCGGATCTGACCACATCAACGGCTCCAGACCCAGGACCGGTAGCACCGTGTCGGCGACCTCAGCGAGGTCGACCAATGGTTCGAGCGCTGGCGGACAGCCGAGGATCAGCTCATGGTCCGGCAACGCTCTCCGCACGGCACGCAGGGCCGGTATCGCGGCCAGCAGGTCTCCCAGACCCAGGGCCCTCAGGCAGAAGGCGACCGGACGAGCGCTCAGGGCCAGGAGCCTTCCATCGAGGGCGCGATGAGAAGCTCTCTGACCTCACAGCCCGGGGGCTGCTTCAATGCGAAGACAATCGCCCGGGCAACGTCGTGTGGCTGGTTGAGCTTGGCGTCCGGTGGTGGCTTGTACTGCTCGGTGCGGCCATCGAAGAACGGCGTTTGCATGCCTCCCGGCACTAACAAGGTCACGCCCACACGCCCGGCTGTTTCGGCGGAGAGAGCCCGGGTGAACCCAACGACCCCGAACTTCGATGCGCAGTAGGCCGTGGCGTCACTGAGGGCTCGCAAACCCAGGGTCGAGGCCACCGTCACCACGCGCCCCTGGCGCTCGATCAGGTCAGGCAGGGCTGCACGCACGACGGCGGCCGTGCCGAGCAGATTGACGAGCACCACCCGGTCCCAGTCGTCTGCGTCGACGTCATCGAGGCGCCCGCATGCGTCGATTCCAGCGCAGGTCACCACGCCGTCGAACCCACCGACACGTTGGGAGACTGCACGAACAGCCTCCTCGGTGCCTCTTGCGTCAGCCAGGTCTGCCAGCTCGCGCTCCCAGTCGGCCGTGGGCGGCACCCGGTCGAGCACTACGGGGCGTCCGCCGGCGTCGGCGACCGCTTGGGCGGTGGCGGCACCGAGACCGGATGAGCCGCCTGTGATGAGCACTGTTCCGACCGTCATATGAGGGCCCTTCGACTACTTGGAGGTGGATGGCTGCTGAGTGGACAAGGCAGCGGTGGAGACGAGTTGTGTGGTGGAGTGGCCACCGACGTAGGGCAGGGCGACCGTCTGCCCACCCCAGCTCGCCAGCACCGGTGTCTCGGGCAGGCTGTGCCCGGCGTAGTCGCCGCCCTTTACCCAGACGTCCGGTTGGAGCTCTCGAAGCACCTCCACCGGTGTGCTCTCGTCGAAGATCACGACGGCGTCCACGCATTCCAGGGCGTTGAGCACCCGCGCGCGATCCGACATCGAAACGAGGGGACGGCCCGGGCCCTTGAGGCGGCGGACGGAGTCGTCGGAGTTGAGACAGACGATGAGGCAGTCCCCGAGGCGTCGAGCCGCCTCCAGAGTCGCCACGTGACCGGCGTGCAGCAGGTCGAAGCAGCCACCGGTGGCCACCACGACGCCCTTGTCGCGTCGCACCATCTCACACAGCTCGCCCACACTTGTTTGGCCGTGGGTCTGTCGGTGGACGAGGGACGCGCGCGCGGGCTCGGAGGAAACATCCGTCGCGGGGGAGATGGCAGTGGACAGCGGGCCCGGCCCCCCGGAAGCGACGTAGTCGGAGGCGCGCATCACGGCCGCCTGTACTGCCTCGACGAGGACACTGCCCGACCCCAACGCAATCGCAGCTGACACCGCGAACCTGTCACCCGCTCCGCAAGGGTCGACGCAGTGCACATCGGGTGGTGCAGGTGTGACCATCGGAGCGCCGTCGGAGTAGGCGAGCAGAGCCCCTTGCGCACCCATCGTGACGACGACGGCGGAGGCGTGCCAGACCTCGGCAAGTCCTGCGGCGTCACGTCCGATGCGAGCCAGTGCAGTCATATCCTCCGACGTGGACATGTCGTATCTGCGAGCCCATTCGTGAGCTTCCCGCGAGTTCGGACTGACCAGATGAGCACCCCGCACCGGCGGAGCACCGAGAAGATGCGGATCCCACACCAGCGGAACTCGCGCGGAGCGGTTCTCGAGTAGCTGACGCAACTCGGCTGTGCCGGTCAGGCCGCGTCCGTAGTCGGCGACCAGGACACTGGCGGCGCCAGAGATCGCCGCCGCCGCCTCGACTGGGATAGTGCCGTGGTGTCCTCGCGTGCTGCCGGAGTCGAGTCGAACGACAGGTTGGCTGCCCGCACGGACCCGACGCTTGACCGGCGTCGGCCCCGTGTAGTCCACCTCGATGAGCCGGATGCCGCTCAGCAGGCCCCGTAGCCGCTGCCCAGCGTCGTCAGCACCGATCGCCGTGATCAGCACCACGTCGTGACCGTCCCGAGCTGCCATGAGTGCCGCGAGGGCCGCGCCACCGGGTCGGGCCGACTCGACAATCGAGTCGAGGACCGGCACCGGCGCGTCAGGGCTCAGTCGCTCGGCGTTGCCGACGAGGTCGATGTCGAGCAGGGCGTCACCTACGACGATTAAGAGGCCGTTCACGTCGAGCTCCGCGCTGATGTCGGCCCTTCTCGGCCCCTGCCCGCGGCGGCGGCGCTCGGAATGTGACCACGGCGCTTGACCTCGAGAGAACGGCTCGGACCGTCGACCGCACGGCTCGCGCTCGCTATACCCCGCTCGCGCCACTGCTGGACTCTCAGCGAAGAATCTGCGACACCGCTGGCGTGGTCGGCCGCTCGGTTTGAGAGCTCGAGGTCGAGCGAGGCGCAGACGAGATGCATCGCCACCAAGTGCAGTTCCTGGACGGTAGCCGTGAACTGGGACGGGACGCAGAGCGCCTCATCTGCTACTGCCGCCAGCGGGTTGGGCCGTGGGCCAGTGAAGGCCAGCACCGTGAGGCCGCATTGGCGCCCACGGTCAGCGGCGGACAAGATGTTGGGACTCCGCCCACTTGTCGACATCAGCACCAGCAGGTCACCCTCGCGCCCATGGGCTTGGACCTGACGGGCGAAAAGCTCGTCGGCCGGATAGTCGTTGATGATCGCGGTCAGGCTCGAGGTCTCTGCGCTCAAGCAGATGGCCGAGAGGGGTCGGCGCTCGTCTCGGTAGCGACCGACGAGCTCGGCCGTCAGGTGCTGCGCCTGAGCCGCACTGCCGCCGTTGCCTGCTGCCAACAACCGCGCCCCGGCGCCGAGCCGCTGCGCGAGCAGGCACCCCCATTGCTCAGCCGTCTCGATGGCGGGCCCGAAGAGCGATGCGGCGGCCACGAGCTCGTCTACATGGCTTTGGCCCGTCGGTGTCTGCGCCGTCATCGCATGGCCCTTGCCGTTGGGAGTCCGGCCCCTGCGCGGACTGACTCGTAGACCGCCTCTGTCTCAGCCGCGATGTGCTCCCACCGGTACATTCTGCAGGCACGTCTGAAACCCGCAGTGCCGTACGCGGCCCGACGCAGGGGATCGCTCAACAGTTCAGCCAGCGTTCGGGCCAACAGCTCCGGACGACGAGGCGGCACGAGCTCACCGGTCTCACCAGGTACGACGGTGTCGAGCAGCCCTCCTACCGCCGAGCCGACGACCGGCCGCCCACAGGCCATCGCCTCGAGCGGCACGATCCCGAATGGTTCGTACCAGGGAACGGCCACGACGACGTCAACGGACTGGATGAGCGCAGGAACCTCGTCGCGGGCCACCCTGCCGATGAAGTGGACCCGCTCGGCCGTTCCATCCTCGGAGGCGAGGGTGCGCAGCCGGCATACCTCCGGGTCAGCACTCAACGAGTCGGGAGCCGGGCCTCCGGCGATCACTAGCTCGACGTCGGGCAGGAGTCGCAACGCCCGGATCACGTCATCGACGCCCTTGCGTTCGACCAGCCGCCCCAACACCAAGAGCCGCGGTCGGGGGTTGTCGGGCAGCGGACTCGGCTCGAAGACACGCACATCCACTCCACAGGGCACGATCGTCGCTCTTTGCGGGTCGAGGCCCAACGCGCACAACTCGCTGATCTCGTCGCGGCACGTAGCGATGACGTGATCGACCGTTCGACACAGCTCCGTCTCCCGTTTGCGCCGAGCCGGTGGGCTCGAGTCGCGCATACCCTGGTGCCGCCGCTTGACGGTGCCGAGCGCGTGAAAGGTCTGGAGCACCGGCATCGTCTGCCCTCTGGACGCGTCGACCGATGCCATGCCGCTCATCCAGAAGTGGGCGTGCACGAGGTCAAATGCCTCTGAGGCCCAGCGGACGCGCAGCTCGGCGGCAAACGCCGGCATGTGCACCAGCAGCTGGTCTTTGGGTATGTCGGTCGGGGGGCCGGCGAGCACATGCTCCACGACGAAGCCGTCCGGCGTGGTCACCCGCCGCGCCACCGAGGTGCTGTCGCGTCGCGTGAAGACCGTCACGTCGTGACCTCGCTGAGCGAGACCTCTCGCCAAGGCCGCAACGTGGACGTTCTGACCTCCTGCGTCGACACCACCGAGAATCGCCAAGGGGTTGGCATGCTCGGAAACCATGGCGATCTTCACTGTGCTACCTCCTTGGGCTGCGACGACGAGTACTCCACCTGGCTGCGGCCTGCCAGCTCGGTGACTGCTTCGCAGACATCGTGTGCCGTCACCGAGGTGAGGCAGGGGTGCCCGGGAATCTGACACCAGGTGGCACGAGTTTCTCGACACGCCGCTTGCTGGTCACCCAGCAAGACATGCGGTACGCCGTACGGCGCCCAGCGGACGGCGGGCACGGTCGGTGCGAAGAGCGAGACCACGGGGGTGCCGACGGCAGCCGCCAAATGCGCCGGCCCGGTGTTGGCGGCAACGACCACCGCGGCCCGGTCGAGGACCGCGGCCAGCTGCGGCAGCGAGGTGCGTCCGCCCAGGTCCACCGGCTTGTCCCGGTTAAACCCCGCCGGTCCTGGGAGTGGGGGGCACGCGCGCGAGCCGAACGATGTGCGCTCGTCGAACGATGCATGCTGAGGGAGAGAGCCAGCCGACGCGACCGCTCGAGTCAAGCCGGCCTCTGACGGCGCTCCCGTGACGACGACGCGCCAGCCGATGTTCACCAGTTGCTGGCTGCACTCAGCGAAGCGCCGCACCGGCCAAGCCCGGGCGGGGACGGACGTTCCAGGATGCAGCACGACGTAGCCATCGCTGCCGACGAGGAAGGCCACGTCCGGGAGCGGTCGTCGTACGTCGAGCCGCCCGTCGTCGGCCGTCGGAAGGGGCAAGCCCGCTGCAGTCGAGAGTGAGAGAGCTCGCTGCGTCTCGTGGAGGTTGTCGCTGACGCGGTGCCGCAGGTCCAGAAGAGTGCCGGGGTAGTCGTCGCTGATCGCACCCACCCAGCTCACCCCGCCGAGCCGGAGGAGCAGCGCGGTGGGCAAGGCCGACTGGTGGAAGGAGGTGAAGATGAGGGCCCCGTCGAACGAGCGCTGACCGATCTGGTCGACCAGGCGACGGATGTCGGCGCCGTCGACGAGTGGGCGCCCGGAGTCGATCCACGGACACGGCCAGACCATCACGTCGTCGACACCAGGCAGCAGCCTTGCTGCTTCTGCGCCCTGAGGGCCGGCGAGCACAACCAGCTCGTCGCAGCCTGCGGCCATCGCCCGAATCGCTGGCCCGGCGAGCAGTACGTCCCCGGCATTGTCGAGTCGTACGGCGAGCAGCCGCCTCACCAGCGGCCTGCCAGGATGTCTTCGACCGCCCTCGTCAGGTCGCGGCTGACTCTGTCCGCTGCGCTCACCTCTTCGACGCGCGTCGCTGGTGTGGGGACCAAGATCCCAACAGCTCCGGCTGCCTGTGCCGCGTCGACGTCACTGGCGATGTCGCCGATGACCACGCAGCGGCCCGGGTCGACGCCGAGGGTCTGGCACGCGTCCTTGACCATTCCGGGGGCGGGCTTGCGACAGGCACAACCCTCGGTGGAGCCGTGGGGGCACACCCGCCAGAGATCGAACGGCCCGAGCAGGTCCTCGACCCGGCGATTGACCGCCAGCATCTGGTCGAGCCCAATGGCCCCCGTGCCCACAGCTGACTGGTTCGTGATCACTCCGGTGCGGACCCCCCGAGACCGCAACGCGTCGAGGGCCTCTGCGGCGCCATGGACGGGCGAGACGAGGTTCGGATCCCCGTTGTACGGAACATCGTGCACCAGCGTGCCATCACGGTCGAAGAGCACCAGTTCAGGAAGGCCCCGCCAGGGTTGGGCCCGCCAATGTCGCAGCGTGCCACTGGCCGTGTGCCAGGCCGCTGCAAACGGGATGACCGCGCTGGTGGTGAGCATTCGGCGCACTTCGGGCCAGTTGCGAGGCCCGGGCGCGATCCGGGCATAGGCGAACTCGGCGGTGCCGCCCAGCCAGGTGAGGGCGGCGAGCGACGCGAGTCGACGCCGTCTCATTGCCCGAAGACTTACGGCCGCCGCAGCTGCAGCCGTGACGGCCAGGTGCCGGGACCGTCGGCCTTCGGGGGCGTTGACGAGACTTCGCCAGGATGTGCCGTGCAGGCGACGCATGAGCTGATCGTCGGCGTTGCCCCGCTGTTGGCGCACGCTAACCCAATCATCGGTGGGGCGGATCGGATGAGTGATCCAACGCTGGCCAGTCGTCAAGACACCGGAACTGGCCGAGATGCGCAGCCCCAGATCGGCATCTTCTCGAAACGCCCGCGGAAACCGCTCGTCGAAACCACCGGCGGCACTGAGAGCCGACCGCCGGTAGGTCATGTCGGCGGTGATCCATAGCGATGAGGCAAGACCTGCCGTCGACCGCTCCCAGTCTGTGGGGCGGCGGTCGCTCGGCTGCGGCACCCGGACGCGACCCTGACTACCCGCCACACTCGGACCAGCGGCCGCCAGGTCGATCGCGAGAAGCCGGCGCCAATCCGGGTCGGGAACGACGTCGTCGTCGAGGAAGCTCACCCACTCGGTGGCTGCCAGCCGCCAGCCGATATTGCGTGCCCTGGCGGGCCCACCGCCGCCGGAACTGACCACCCGCAGGCCGACGAGGCCCAGATCAGCGAGGGTATCGGCGAGCCGCTGCGGGGAGGCGTCCTGGCCGGGGTGCCGGTCGTCCACGACGATGACGGCAGCGGGAGGCGGCCCCTGTCCGTTCGCCAAGGCGTCAAGCATCACCTGCAGGCTGGGCCGGCAGAGGGTCGGCACCACCACAGTGGTGGGCAGCGTCGAACGGCCAGCGGACTTCCCAGGAGCGAAGGATGAGCTGGCGGAGGAGTTCGATGTCGTCGTCATCAGCCTGAAGGGGGCCGGCGTACGGCGAAAGGGCCGATTGCCAGCAGGTCGACGGGCGCAGAGCCGAAGCACTCCAAGGCGTCGCGGGGGCTGTCGACCATGGGACGCCCGGCAGTGTTGAGACTGGTGTTGATGACGACGGGTAGCCCAGTGCGCCGCTCGAACTCGGCCAGCATGCGGGCAAGGGTTGGCGAGCTGGTATCCACCGTCTGCACGCGAGCCGTACCGTCGACATGGACGACGGCTGGGATGAGCTCGCGCCATCCCGGGTCAACGTCGTGGACGAACAGCATGTACGGCGAGACGGCTGGCCCGCGCGAGAAGATGTCGCGCGCTCTTTCCGCCCGAACCATTGGGGCCACCGGTCGGAACTGCTCCCTGCCCTTCACGTCGTTGAGGCGCTCCAGGTTGCGCGAGTGGCCGGGGTGAGCGAGCAGAGACCGATTGCCGAGCGCCCTTGGCCCGTACTCGCTGCGCCCTTGGAACCAGGCCACGACGCCGTTGTCCGCGAGACACGAGGCAACCTCGACAGCGATGTCGGCTGGCTTCGAGAAGGGAACGCGGGCCGTGAGTAGACAAGCCTCCAGCTCGTCATCGGTCCAGCCACGGCCGAGGTCTGCACCAGGCATGGCGGTGGTGACGTCGCCGCCAGAGCGGGCCACGTGAAGCGCTCCGCCCAGCGCAGTGCCGGCGTCACCCGCAGCCGGTTGCACCCAGACATCCTCGTAAGGCGTTTCGGCGTAGAGCCGGGTGTTGGCCACACAGTTGAGCGCCACGCCACCAGCCAGGCTCAGCGCCGTACCACCGGTGCGGGCGTGCAGCCACCCGGCCAGCTCGAGCAGCACCTCCTCCAGACGGATCTGCACGCTGGAGGCGAGGTCGGCGTGGTCCTGAGTCCAGGGTTCGTCAGGAGCCCGCAGCTTGACCAGGCTGGCCCAGTCGATCCGGTCGGTGCGAAAACCCCCGTCACCAGTGGTGTAGATCAGCTGCCGGAGCTCGCCGAGGTGTTTCGGTTCACCGTACGACGCGAGGGCCATGACCTTGTACTCGTCGCTGCTGCGTAGGAATCCCAGGTGCTGGGTCACGTCTTCGTACAGCAGGCCAAGCGAATGGGGGAGGGCTTGGCTGGCAAGCGTCTCGAGCCTCCCGTCGTCATACCGGCCCGCGAGGTGACTCACCGACTCACCACGGCCGTCGAGCACGAGGACGTCGACCTGCTTGTGCGGTGAGGCGAGCCCAGCCGAAGCAGCGTGCGCGACGTGGTGGGGTACGAAACGGACAGCGGCGGGGTCGAGCCCGGGCAGTGCTGTCGCCAAGAAGGTTGGCGCGGTGCGGGCATAGGTCAGGCGCAGGTGATCCCAGGGATCGCGCAGGCCCATCTCATCGGCTGGCTTAGCCAGTGCTGGGTCGAAAGAGTAAGCCACTGCGTCAAGGTCCGAGGCGTCGATTCCGGCGGAACTCAGGCACCAAGCTGCGGCAAGTTCTGGCAGCTCCCAGGCGGCGAACGGCACCGGAGGCTTGCCGTGCTTGCGCCGCGAGAAGCGCTCCTCCTCGGCCGCAGCGACGGTTTCGCCGTCAATGACGAGAGCCGCCGCCGGGTCGTGAAAGATCGCGTTGATGCCGAGCACCTTCACGGCGTGCTCCTCTCGTTAGCGAATCTGCCGAGAACCGGCTTGTGCCCCTTTCCTGCGTCGACTAACGGAATCGGGCGAGAACCGCTTCTCCTCTGAGGTGGTGAAGCGGTTCTCAGATGCCGGCGCATGAACCCTCCGGAGCGGGGCACAGAACTCACCGTGCGGATCTCAGTTTTGGGGACCGGTTACCTCGGTGCCACCCATGCGGCATGCCTGGCTGCCTGTGGTCACCAGGTGGTCGGCATCGACACCAATCCCGCGCATGTGAAGCGGCTCGCCACCGGTCGGGCACCCTTCCAGGAGCCTGGTCTCGACCGGCTGCTCGCCCAGGGACTGCGGGCCGGGAATCTGTCGTTCTCGACTGACTACGACGCCGCGGCCGCAGCCGAGGTGCACTTCGTGTGCGTCGGCACCCCGCAGGCCGAGGCGAGCGAGGCTGCCGACTTGTCGGCTTTGTGGGCAGCACTTGAGTCGCTCGCTCCGCTGCTGGTCGGTCCGAGCTTGGTAGTCGGGAAGTCGACGGTGCCGGTGGGTACGGCAGCACGGGCGCGTCACCTCATTCGTCGGATCGCACCGGGCGGCGACTCGGTAGAGCTGGCTTGGAACCCTGAGTTCCTACGTGAAGGCCATGCCATCGAGGACTCCTTGAGACCTGACCGGCTGGTGTTCGGAGTCGAGAGCAACGAGGCCGACCTGACGCTGCGCGAGGTGTACGCGCCCGTCATCGCAGCCGGGGTCGCCACCGTCCGTACCGATCTGGCCACCGCAGAGTTGGCCAAGGCAGCAGCCAACGTCATGCTGGCTGCCCGAGTGTCGCTGGCCAACCTGTTCGCCGAGGTCTGTGAGGCGGCTGACGCCGATGTGGGTGACCTAACGATGATCCTGGGATACGACGCCAGGATCGGCTCCGCGTTCCTCACCCCCGGCATCGGCTATGGCGGTGGCTGCCTGCCCAAGGACACCCGCGCGTTCCTGGCGCGCGCCCAGGAGCTGGGAGCCGGAGAACCGGCAAAAATCCTGCGCGAGATCGACGCGATCAACCTGCGCCAACGCGCCCGAACCGTAGACCTTGCCGTCTCGGTGCTCGGCGGAAGCGCGGCCGGAGCGAACGTCACGGCCTTGGGGGCAGCCTTCAAGGCCGGCTCCGATGACGTTCGCGACTCACCTGCCCTCGACATCGCCAGCAGGTTGCACTCGTTGGGCGCGCGCGTGCGGGTCAGCGATCCAGCCGCGCTTCGCAACGCACGTCGGGCCAAACCAGAGCTTCTCTACGACGACGACGCCATCTCGGCCTGCTCGGGCGCAGATCTGGTCATGGTGCTGACCGATTGGGCCGACTTCCAGAGCATCGACCCGGTGGCGCTGCTCGATGTCGTCGCCGCACCACGAGCCATCGACGGGCGACTGTGCCTCGACCCGGACAAGTGGCGAGCAGCGGGTTGGGAACTGCATGCGCTCGGTCGCCGCTCGGCCGCCGGGCCGGGTTGAACGAAGCGGCGAGGGTCAGCGTTTGAAGATCCTGCTGTGGCACGTGCACGGCTCGTGGACCACGGCGTTCGTGCACGGGGACCACGAGTACGTCGTTCCCGTGACTGCGGACCGCGGACCAGACGGTGTGGGGCGCGCCCGTACCTGGGACTGGCCGTCGAGTGTGCGCGAGGTGGCGCCCGACAGGCTCCGCGACGAGAACGTGGACCTGGTGGTGCTGCAACGCCCCCATGAAGCCGACCTCGTGATGAGCTGGACCGGACGCCAGCCTGGGCAAGATCTGGCGGCGGTCTACTGCGAACACAACACCCCAGGCGGGGACGTACCGTTCACGAGGCACCCGCTGGCTGGGCAGTCCGACATCCCCGTCGTTCACGTGACCTCCTTCAACTCGCTCTTCTGGGACTGCGGATCCGCAGCCACAACCGTGATCGAGCACGGCATCATCGACCCCGGCCATCTCTACACCGGGGAGATCGCACGAGCCGCCGTCTGCATCAACGACCCGGTCCGCCGTGGCCGGGCTGTCGGAACGGATCTGCTCGCTCCGTTGTCTGGGGCCGTCCCGATCGATGTCTTCGGGATGAGGGTCGACGGCCTGCAAGGAGCCCTGGGGCTGGATCCTGGGAGGTTGCGCACATACGACGACGTGGCGCAGCACGAGATGCACGCAGCGCTGGCCCGACGACGTGTCTACGTCCACACCTCCCGGTGGACATCGCTCGGCTTGTCGCTGCTCGAAGCCATGCATCTCGGTATGCCGGTGGTCGCACTCGCCACGACCGAGGCTCCGATGGCCGTACCGGATGGTGCCGGCGTCGTGTCTACCCGGATCGATGATCTGGTGCATGCGGTGTCCATGTACGTCGCCGAGCCCGAGCGTGCGCACCTCGCTGGCACGGTGGCCCGGACCCATGCCTTGTCGCGCTACGGGCTGCAGCGTTTCCTGGGCGACTGGGACAGGCTCCTGGGCGAGTCGGTACAAGCGCGGTGACGGTTGCCGATAGGCATCTTTCCGCAGATTCAAGTGCGGCCACGCAGCGGCTGCTGTCAGCACTGAGTCATCACCCGATAGCTCGGAGAAACCGGCTGATGTGATACGGGTCACAATCACGAATTGTCCAGGCGGCGGGGTCGTCACGGTCGTCCGGTTGCAGTTGGCGAACACCGGATCTTTTGGCAGCATCGGCGCAGACTTGAACTGAATAGCACCCGCGACGGACCGCCGAATCCTGCCCCCCAGCGCGAGTGACCACCGTCCGTCGACACCGAAAGCAACTCTCACACGGGGCAGGAGTGGGGGAACCACTTTCGCGCTTCTTCTCTTCGAAGCGCTTGGGGTCAAGCCGCCTTTGACAGCGGCCGAGCACCTTCTCGCTCGAACCCGACAGCTCACCTCACAGGCGTGAGAAGGAGAACTTTCATGCCCGTGACCAGCCCATGGCGTCGTCTCGCGACCGTCATCCCCGCTCTGCTCACCGCCGCCGTCGTACTGTCGACCCTCGCGATTGCCCCCGCCGACGCCAGCACCCGACGCGAGCGCAAGATCCACAACGGTGTGGAAATTGCGGTGAGCCAGAAGGGCGACCCTTACGTCTACGGTGCAGCCGGGCCCAATGCCTTTGACTGCTCTGGACTCACGATGTACTCGTTCGGCAAGGCCGGAATCAAGCTGCCCCGCTCATCCGATGCGCAAGCCACCGCAGTTCGGAGGATCGCCAAGAAGAACATGCGCCGCGGGGACCTGATGTTTTTCCACAGCGGCGGCAACGTCTACCACGAAGCCATCTTTCTCGGTCGCAACAACGGCCAAACGTGGCTCTTGCACGCCAGCCGCAGTGGTACGCCGGTCAAGCGCGACCCCGTCTGGACCTCGTCCTGGTTCGGTGGCACCATGCGGCTTCGCCGCTGAGCAGCAGATCACTCACCGGCTTGGACTTCCTGACACGCCGAAGACCAACGGCACCGGGAAACGGCTCCGCCCTGCGCCACACTGAGGCCATGCATTCCACTCGGGCCGCAGGGGGCTTGAGTAAGCCTGATTGGCGGCGCAGAAGCGCCT
>JACCSH010000199.1 GCA_013813125.1 Nocardioidaceae bacterium
AGAAGGTCGGCGACCAGCTGAACATCGTGGAGAAGCAGGCAGAGTCCGACCTCGAGAAGTTCAAGTCGTTCATCGAGAGCCGCAACGTCGAGACCGGTGGCTGGCGCGGCGACGTCGAGGGCCAGACGGTTGGCACACCCGGCGTCGAGACGGCGTCATCCACGGAGGGTGACAGCGGTAAGGCTGGCGTCTCCGGCAAGATCGCCGCAGTCGGTGTGGCAGCGGCCGCGGCGGGAGTCGCAGCCGCGGTCGCAGCGAAAAGCGGGTCGAGCGAGGACAGCGAGAGCCAGTCGGAGGTCATCGAAGTCCCAGCTACTCCAGCCGTGGAAGTGGTCGAGGAGACGACCTATACGACGACTCCGGTGACCGACACGACGGTCATGGCCGACGACTCGTACGGGACGCCGGCCGCAGTCGGCGACGAGGTACAGCCGGGTGGTGTCGAGCTTGACAGCACCACACCCGGTGCCACCGATGACAACGATGGGCGACCGCAGGGCGGAAGGCTCTGATCTGAAGGAGCTGTCTGATCTACGACAGCGCCGGTGGGAAGCGGCTCTCAGGCTCCTCCCGCCGGCGCTGTTGCGCGTCAGCAGCAACGCGACTGCGGGTTGTTCTCCTTGTGCGCAGCGCGGTGTCTTTCGAAGTCGCGACGAGACATCGGCTCGCGCCTCTCGCTGCGGCAGCGGTCGACGTACTCGTACCACTTCGCCTCGGCACCTCAGTCGTAGGCAGGTGCCCGCTCTTCCACGCGCGGATCCAGATCGGGATCGCGTTGGCGAGAACTATCAGCGTCAGCAGCGCGAAGAGTCCTTGCAGCACACCGTTCACCGTTGAGTTGGTGACGATCTGCTGCATCTGGTCCATGTCCGTGGCGGGCGCGAGCGTCTCGCCGTTGTCGATGGCGTCCTGGTAGACCGAGCGCTGCTCGAAGTAGCCGATCTTGGGGTCGCTTGAGAAGACCTTTGCCAGCTTGCGGTCATCGTGGTGGTGAGGTCCCAGGCGAGTGCGAGACCAGGCACCCAGGCCCATTTCGTCTTTCCGTGCTTGAACAACAAGGTGACACACAAGGTGAGCGCGATCGCGGCCAGCAGCTGGTTTGAGATCCCGAACAGCGGGAAGAGCTGTGATGCCACCGAGCGGTCCCGGCGTCCACCGCGGTAAGGATGAACAGGGCCTCGAACATGATCGCGAAGTGGTACCAGAACGCAGCCAGCCCACCGCCGAACGCCTGGTTGAAGATCAACGAGATGCCGAAGGCGAGAGTGGGCGCTCCCCCGGTGCGGGAGATCAGTGTCTCCTCCTCGATCGACTGCGCAGCTGCGGTGATGTCGGCCGGTGTGATGGTGAAGCCGATTGTGCGGATGAACTCTGCGGTCGCCTCGGGTGTTCCGCCGGTGGCGCCGAGAGGCGAGTTCATCGTGAAGTAGGGGCCCTGGTCGATGACCGAGGCGGCGATCAAGGCGCTGACTGCGACGAAGGACTCCATCAGCATGCCGCCGTAGCCGATCATCCGGACCTGGCTCTCTTTGGCAAGCATCTTCGGCGTGGTACCCGACGAGATGAGCGAATGGAACCCGGAAAGGGCCCCGCAGGCGATCGTGATGAACACGAACGGAAAGAGCTTCCCGGCGAAGACCGGTCCGGTGCCTTCGAGGGCGAAATCGGTGACGGCCTGGTTAGGGCGCGCCCATGACCAGACCTTCGATGGTGTGCTTTTGGACGATCGGCTCCAGCGTGTCGACGACGCGGCAGCTCAGATGGTGACGGACCTGGTTTGGCAGGGTCTCGTAGAAGCCCTCAGTGACCGTCATGTCATGCAGTTCTGCGTGGCCCGCACCTGGTGCGTCGACTCCAAGGACGAGGACGGGGCGTGCCTCGGAGGACACATTGGCCGTCCCGCGGTGAAGGGTGAGCGCTGATCGCACGGAGACATCCCCCATCCGGGGCAACTTCTGCTGGGCGAGGGCGGCGTAGTGCGACCAGCGCGTCTGCGGTGGGAACATCTGGTGATCCCAATCTGCGCCTTGCTCCCACTGGGTGCCGACGGCAATCTCGAAGGGGCCCATCTCGGGCACTGTGTCCACGCCGGTGAGGTTGAAAGCCAGCGAGGTGAGCCGCTTGTCTTGGTAGGTTGCCTCCGGAGAGGGGAAGTCGCGGTGCCATGGTTGGTTGACGGCCCCGGGAAAGGGGATATCGAACCCGACTTCCACAATTTCGTAGTCGGGGCCGAGAATCGCTTCCGACACCTCTAGCACCCAAGGATGCGTCACCAGGTCGACGAAGCCCCGCAGCTGCTCTGGATGCAGTTCAACGTAGTAGCGTTTCGGGCCACGCCCCACCGCTCCGCCCGGCCGGGTGATGGCGTCCTCGAAAGCCACGTCGATGTCCTCGCGCAGGGTCGCCACCCAGTCTCGAGGAAAAGCACCCTTCAGCGCCGCTATGCCGTCGGCGTACACAGCGGCGGTCGTTTCCTTCACATCGAACGTCGTGCCGGTCGTAGCGGTCATGGCGCACCTCCGGTGAGCGGTTCCTCAAGCCGGGACGATAGCACCGGGCGTTCTTCCAGGCGCCATCCAAGCTTTCCCTCCCGCTGCTCCTGCCCTAGGACGTGCGACGGTACGACCCAGACAAAGGTTCTCAGCGGCGAACAGCGACGCCACCCACTAGCGCCACCGCCGGGGATTTACACTGTAAGCCCACGTCCCTTACACTGTAAGCCGTTCCATCAGCAGAGGGCAGCGACGCCGCAGTAGCGGGTGTCCCTGCTTACGGAAAAGACAATTACTTCAGGAGGGAAAATGTCTACAGATCGCGGCGGTGCAACGTCGGCGGGAAGCAGCAACGCCGATGAGCCGCATCGGGTGTCGTCCACCAACGAGACGACCGACTACAAGACGACCGACTATGAGAGCCGGGAACGCTCGCTCCCGGTTCGCGAAGAGTACGTCGAGCCGCGGCATACCGCGGTGCGTGAGCAGACGGTGGTTCACCAGCAGGCTCGACCGGTCCCCACCGACGACTCCACGTCAGTAAACGTGGCTGTGGGTGCTGACCGCCAGGACGGGGTTCGCTGGGGGCCTATCTGGGCCGGCTTGCTCACCGCGCTCACGACGTTCCTCTTGCTGGAACTGTTGTTCTACTCGCTCGGGTGGCTGACGCTCGACCCCGGTGAGACCGACTCAGGAGACTCCCGCGGGCTCGTGACCGGCATCTTGGCGCTGGTGGCCTTCTTCATCGGCGGTTTGATCGCCGGAATGACCGCGATCTGGAAGGGCCTGTTCAGCGGGCTCTTGCATGGCTTCATGGTGTGGGCCCTCGGGGTGGTCGCGTTTATCGCGCTGACCTTCTTCGGTGGCAGCGCCCTGCTCGGCAGCTTCGGTGATCTCACCAATCAGCTCGGCGTCGGACCGCAAGAGGTGCAATCCACCACCAGCGTGACTGACACCGAGGCTGAAGAGATCTCCAGCACAGCCAAGGACGCAGCAACACCGGCGTTCTGGGGTCTGTTCCTGCCGCTGGCCGCAGCAATGCTCGGTGGCCTCATCGGCTCGAAGATTTGGCCGCGGCGCGACGACAGTGACCCCGAGACGGTGCGACTGCGCACGTAACGCAGCACCGCGGCGCAAGGCCGCACAACTCTCAACGCAGTACATGTAAAAAAGCCCCGACTACAACGAAAGGCAGTTCAAGATGCTGAGTCAAGATCAGATCGACCAGGTACAAGGCAGCGACGTCTACGGCGACGACGGCGACAAGATCGGAAGCGCAAGCGACGTCTACCTCGATGACCAGACCGGGCAGCCGGCCTGGGTGACCGTCAACACCGGTCTCTTCGGCACAAGCGAAAGCTTCATCCCGCTGACGGACGCTTCGTTCTCCGGTGACCGGCTCACCGTGCCCTACGACAAGGACAAGGTCAAAGGTGCACCGAACGTAAGCGAAGACGGCCACATCACGCCCGAGGAAGAACAGGCCCTGTATGAGTACTACGGCATGACCTACTCGAGCGGCTACACCGAAACATCGCAAACCACGGGTGTCGCGGGCAAGACCGACAACGCGATGACCCGCTCTGAGGAGCAGCTTCAGGTGGGCAAGACGACGGAGGAGACCGGTCGGGCCCGGCTGCGCAAGTACGTGGTGAGCGAGAACGTCACCAAGACCGTGCCCGTCAGCAAGGAGCGCGCGGTGGTGGAAAGCGAGCCGATCACCGACGCCAACATCGACGAAGCAACCGATGGTCCGGCGATCTCGGAAGAGGAGCACGAGGTCACGCTGACCGAGGAGCGCCCCGTCGTCGAGAAGACCGTTACACCCGTTGAGCGCGTCCGCTTGGGCAAGGAGACGGTCACCACGGATGAGACCGTCACCGACGAGGTCCGCTCGGAGCGAGTAGAGGCTGAAGGCGACGTCGCAAGCCGCGACACCAACCTTCGCTGATCACTGAGCACATTGGGTCCCGCCGTCCACCAAAGCGGCGGGACTCAATGTCGTCCGGCTGGACATACCCACTACGTGCTATGGGTACGTCCAGATCTCCAGGCATCCGGCTGAGCTCCACCGTGGAAGAACTTCTGCAATGCCCGAGGATGACGCGCAGCTTTAGGACCCGCAGAGCCAGCGCAGGCAACCGGACACGGAAGGGGAGCAGCTTGCCCCACCTGGATCCGAAGACTCAGTCACCGCCGCAATGGATGACCAGCCCGACCACGGAGAAGAGTCGTATCACGGCACGGGGAAGCTTCGAGACCGAGTGGCGGTCATCACCGGCGGTGACTCCGGGATCGGTCGCGCCTGGCTGTGCAAGAAGGCGCTGCCCCACATGCCGAAGGGCGCGTCCATCATCAACACCTCATCGGTGCAAGCCACCGCTCCGTCCCCCGAGCTGCTCGACTACGCGGTCACGAAAGCGGGCATCGTCAACTTCACCAGGGGGCTTGCGAGCGCGGTGGCCGATAGAGGAATCCGCGTGAACTCCGTAGCGCCGGGACCCATCTGGACACCGCTTATCCCCGCGGGGTGAGCGCCCATGTCGACACCGGGCGGGAAGAAGTACGACTCGTCTTTCGAGTTGGCGTCGACCAACGACGCGTACTCCTGCGGCGGATGGACGTGGTAGGGCAGGCGCGCGCCGTAGTCGAAAAGCTTCGCCAGCCGCCCCAACCCGCCGGGATGGGCGGCGGCGTACCGGTTCCCATGATCGCAACCGGGTCGGCAGACACGGCGGCCT
>JACCSH010000079.1 GCA_013813125.1 Nocardioidaceae bacterium
CGACCAGCTGTGCTGGTTGCAGGACGATGTCGCTGGGGGATAGCTGGTCGATCAGCTCGAACAGACGGGTGGCGGCTGCCCGGCCCCACTCGATGACATCGGTGCTCACCGTCGTCAACGACGGCTGCAGGTGCGCGGCCATCTCGGTGTCGTCGTAGCCGGTGATCGACAGCTCACCGGGTACGTCGACGCCGCGTGCGACCGCCAGCGACAGACCCGCCATGGCCATCAGGTCGTTGGCGAAGACGATCGCGGTGGGTGGGTCCTCCATCTCGAGCAGCTGTTTGGTTGCGGCAGCGCCACACTCAGCGGAGAAGTCGCCTTCGATGCACGGTCCTTCAGGCAGTCCTGCCTGTCGCAGCGCCGCGGACCAGGCCTGCCGGCGCGAGTGACCGTGCACCATAGAGGCGGGGCCGGAGACGTGCGCGATGTTGGTATGACCGAGCGACACGAGGTGCTCGACCGCGGCCATGATTCCCGGAGCGTCATCGACGCCGACCGTTGGCCAGAACCCGGCGCTGAGGGCGGGCCCGATGATGACCGCTGGGAGGCCGAGCTTCGCGAGAAGCCCTGGTCGGGCATCGTCGATGACGAGGTCGGTGATGAAGACGCCATCCACCCGGCCCTCGTCGACAAGGCGGGAATAGCTCCGGTGCTCCGCCTCGCGATTCTGGATGACCTGTAGGACAAGAGCCTGCCCTCTCTCGGACAGCACGGTCTCGACGCCGGCGATGAAGGCGGGGAAGAACGGATCGGCACGCAACGTTTCGGGAGGCCGTGCGATGACGAGCCCGACGGCCAACGCCCGAGAGACCGACAGCGCACGGGCCCGCGCGCTGGGCGTCCAACCCAAGTCGCGGGTGACCTGAAGGATCCGCTCACGCGTCTCGATGGCTATCCCAGGTCGGTTGTTGAAGGCTAGGGAGACCGCACCTTTCGACACCCCCGCGGCGCGGGCGACGTCATTGATTGTGGGGCGGGTCACAACTCTTACCTAAACCGGTTTAGTAGCCGTTTGTCAAGGCTTCCTAACACAACACCTCGGGATCCGGACTCTCCAACACTACGAGATTCGGCCATCCAGGCACAGAGTGCCGGGCTGTGACTTCGATGCTGCCGCCGGTGAATGGGCCGAAAAGGGGGGTTGCAGGAGCCGAGCCGACTTAGGCTTCACACCATGCACGTCCGCGGCACGGGAGGGTCGAGCAGATGGCCATAACGCCGTTGACCCGGCGGCCCGAGGTGCGCCCCAGCGTGTCGGGACCCGCAGCCACCTCTGCGCAACAGGCGCGCCCGAGCCGGATCTTCGACCTTGCAGTAGCGGTGGCGGGAGGGGGAATAGCCGTAGCCGCCACAGCGTCGCTCTGGCGTCAGGACGAACCCATCGAACCAGCTCTCTTCCTGACCATCCCCGTGATTATGGTCCTTGGATGGTTCCCCCTCCTGCTCGCGCAGCGGCGCACGTCTGGTGGCATGGAGATCGGGATGGACGTCTGCGTCCTGATTTTTCTGGCAGCCACAACGACCATCGCCGAGGCACTTGTGGTGTGGTCGATCGGGACAACACTGGCTCAATGCCTGCGGCGTAAACCGCGTCTGACCAGGGCATTCAATGCAGGTATCGGGATTGTTGCCGCTGCGGTTGCTCTGCTCGCCATCGACGTGGCACGAGCCGGTGAGATAACGGCTCCGCGCGAGCTGTTGGCCATGGGCGTCGGCGCGACCGTCTTCTTTCTGGTCGACGTCTTGGTGACAGCGGTCGCCCTGAGCTTGGAGGACTCCACCAGGCTCGGCGTCGAGCTGAAACCCACGGGCGGAATAGCTGCGCTTGCCACTTCGCTGGCGACGAGCTCGCTCGGCTACCTCGCCGCGCTTGTGGTGCCTGCGCTGCCCAGATGGGCCTCGGTACTGCTCGTGGTTCCGGTGGCCACAATAGTGATCGCCTCTCGCGCGCAGAGCCGCGGTGTTGAGCATGCAAGGCGACTCAAGGTGCTGCTGGAGACGGCGATGCGAGTTCAGACCATCGATGATCGCCCGGCCTTGATCGAAGTCATCCGAACGGGCGCCACGGAACTGGTCCACGACTCGTGGGTGCGGCTGGGACAAGCCGCGCCGGTCCTTGGAGAGATCGGTGTAGTGGTCCACGACCCCAGTGGAGACTTCTGGATCTTGGCTCCCACGATAAATCGAGCGCAATCCACCGCATCGGACGATGAGAACGGTTTGGGTGCGCTGGCCGCTGTCGCACAAGACGCCCTCGCGCGTCTTCATTTGAGCCACGCGATGACCCATCTCGCCTGGCATGATCCGGTCACCGGTCTGGCGAACCGAGCTTTCTTCATGGACCGCGTTGAGCATGCGATCAAGGGGAGCGCATCCGACCATGCCCCCTCCGCCGTCCTCTTCTGCGATCTTGACGGGTTCAAGCGCGTCAACGACCTGTTCGGACACAACGCGGGAGATCAGCTGCTCACCGAGGTCGGCAGGCGTCTGTCTCGCAGCGTGAGGTCAGTCGATACGGTCGCACGTCTCGGAGGTGACGAGTTTGCGGTCCTGATGGAGCATGTAAGAGACTCAGGTGACGTTGAGCACGTGTGCAGACAGATCCTGCGAGCGCTGCGCGATCCCGTTCACCTGATCGGCGGTGATGTGTCTGTGTCGACCTCGATCGGCGTGGCCTGGTCCACCACGGATGCCTCGGCCGACGCGCTGCTCAGCCAAGCCGATCTGGCCATGTACTACGCCAAGAGCGCTGGCAAGGACCGGTTCGAGACCTACCGGCCGACCTTCGGTGAAGAGCGCCGTCTGCGGCTCGAGATGGTCGAGAGACTTCGGCAAGCGATTAGGTCACGACATCTCGAGGTGTTCTACCAACCGGTGGTCGAGTTGCAGACGAGGGAGATTCTTGGAGTCGAGGCCCTCGTCCGATGGCGAAGAGATGGTGTGCTCATCTCGCCGAACCTGTTTGTGGCAACCGCCGAAGAGAGTGGACTCATCGTCGCCCTGGACGAGCTCGTCCTGGACATCGTGACGGCGGACGCCCCGCGGTTGCGTGCCGCGGCCGGAAAGACGATATCGATCGGCGTCAACGTGTCGGCGAAGCACCTGCAGGCTGAGGGGTTCGTATCGCGCATCGAGTCGGCAAGAAGCCTGATGGGCGATGTGCACTTCATTCTCGAGGTGACCGAGCGTGACTTCGTCAACCCGGACTCGTCGACGATGACCACGATGGCGGCCCTCGCCGCTGCCGACGTGCGGTTCGCGATCGACGACTTCGGTGTGGGCTTCTCGTCCATCGGATACCTTCAACGCCTACCCGTGCGCATCATCAAGGTCGATATGTCGTTCATCCAGCAGATCGACCAGGACGCGCGCGCCTGTGCATTGGTGCGCTCCATAGTGGTCATGAGCGACGCCTTGGGTCTGGACCTGGTGATGGAGGGCATCGAGCGCGAGACTCAACTCACTCACCTGTTGACTCACACGGGCGCGAGGATGGGACAGGGCTACCTGTTCGCCCGTCCGATGACGGTCACCGATATGGCCGCCGTTCTGGCGGGCCAGCAAAGCGGCGCATCCATCGCGCACGATATCGCCGAAGCACTACCCGGCACGGTCGCCCGGTTGTAGGGGCTCAGAGTCAGGCACCTTTGAGTATGGGGTGACCGGCTTGACGCGGCACGGCTGCCAATGGCTCGGTCGCCGGCGCGTGTTAGTGCGTGTGGGGCGGAACCACGGGGCCCTCAGACGGCTGAACGACCACGAAGCCTGGGCCGTGAAATGCGTACTGGAACGCCTCGCCGGTTCCCCCACGCAGTAGGGACTTGGCATTCATGCTGTTGACCACGTTCGGTACAAGATTTGCCGACCAGCACACCGCAGCCTGAGTGTCGACAAACGTCGGCTGTTGCGAGCAGTCCAAGATCATCGGCTCACCCTCCGATGTCAGGGCCACCGTTCCCTGGCCCTGGACCAACGTGTTGAACAGCCCGCCCGACAAAATGCCCGCTCCCTGAGTACGGCGAACGTCCCAGTCGAGGCTTGCGTCGAAGGCCAGCAGGCTGCGGCCGTTGATGCTGATGCCGTCGGCGTCCAGCGAGATGAGAAAGATCTCAGCGGCGTCGTGT
>JACCSH010000091.1 GCA_013813125.1 Nocardioidaceae bacterium
GAGCAGGCCCGGACGCCTGGCTTGCTCAAAGCCCTCGCAGCTGGCCAGCGAGTCGTGCTCGTGACAGATGCCGGCATGCCCAGCGTGTCTGACCCCGGCTTTCGGCTCGTGGCGGCGGCGATAGCGGCGGGTGTCAACGTCACGGTCGTACCGGGGCCGTCCGCCGTACTGAGTGCCTTGGCGGTATCGGGGCTGCCAGTGAACCGCTTCTGCTTCGAGGGGTTCCTGCCGCGCAAGGCGGCGGAACGGTCACGCCGACTCGACGAGCTAGCGGCCGAACCGCGCACGATGGTCTTCTTCGAGTCCCCTCATCGCACCGCCGACTCCCTGCGCGCCATGGCGCAGGCGTGGGGTGCTGATCGACAAGGTGCCGTGTGCCGCGAGCTCACCAAGACCTACGAAGAGGTACGACGAGGCGGCCTCGCTGAGCTGGCCAGCTGGGCCGAAGGGGGTGTTCGGGGCGAGATCACCTTGGTGGTCGGCGGCGCAACCGCTGCCCACGAAGACCTAGACGAAGAAGCGCTGCGCCATCTGGTCGACTCGGCGGCGGCGGCGGGCCTGTCGCGCAAGGACGCGGTCGCAACCGTCGTACGACAAACGGGGATGACGAGGCGCACCGTCTACGACGCAGCCCATCGAGCCGCCGAAACGAGCGAAAAGACAGGAGGCGAGCGGCCCTAGGATTGGCGCATGCCCCACTTCGCTGAGAAGGCGTACTACGTCACGACGCCGATCTACTACGTCACGGCCGCCCCCTCGATCGGGAGCGCCTACACAACGGTGATGGGCGATGTGCTGACCCGGTGGCACCGCCAACGGGGAGAGAAAGTCTGGTATCTCACCGGTACCGACGAGCACGGGCAGAAGGTCATGCGGGCAGCCGAGGCGAACTGCCAGACCCCCCAGGCCTGGACCGACCATCTCGTGGAGACGGCCTGGAAGCCGGTCCTCGACACGATCGATGTCGTCAACGATCAGTTCATCCGCACCACTGACCCCGAGCACACCGAGCGAGTGCAGGAGTTCTGGCGCCGTCTCCACGAAGCCGGCGACGTCTACGAGGGCCGCTACGAAGGTCCCTACTGTGTTGGCTGCGAGGAGTTCAAGTTGCTGGCCGAGTTGGTGACGGTCGACGGAGTTGGCTGTTGCCCGATTCATGGGACGCCGGTGGAGACGGTGAGTGAGGCGAACTACTTCTTCGCGATGTCGCGGTACGCCGACAGGCTGCTCGAGCTGTACGAGACCCGGCCAGACTTCGTGCAGCCGGAGTCGGCGCGAAACGAGGTCGTCGCCTTCGTGAGATCGGGGCTGGAGGACCTGTCGATCAGCCGATCCTCCTTCGACTGGGGCATCAAGGTGCCGTGGGACGAGTCGCAGGTGCTCTATGTCTGGATCGACGCGCTGCTCAACTACGTCACCGCGGCTGGCTACGGGACCGACCCGGAGCGCTTTGCCCGGCTGTGGCCGGCAGACGTGCATCTCGTCGGCAAAGACATCCTTCGCTTCCACGCGGTCATCTGGCCCGCGATGCTGCTGGCGGCCGGGCTCGAGGTGCCCCGTCAGGTCTTTGCCCATGGCTGGTTGCTGGTCGGGGGCGAGAAGATGAGCAAATCCAAGGCGACGGCGATCGCGCCGGAGGTGCTCACCAGGCACTTCGGTTCTGACGCGTACCGCTACTACTTCGCGAAGACCATCGCGTTCGGTTCCGATGGCAGCTTCTCGTGGGAGCACATGACCGCCGTCTACACGAGCGAGCTCGCCAACGGACTAGGCAACCTCGCGTCACGGGTAACGGCCATGGTCGGCAAGTACTTCGATGGACACCTGCCGGCACCGGCGGCCGACGGCGCTGCCGAGAAGGCTCTGGCAGAAGCGCTGGCAACCACCGTCGAGACAGCCGACGCAGCGATCGACCGCCTCGCTATGCACGACGCTGTGGGCGCCGTGGCCGAGTTCGTCAGCACCGTCAACGGCTATGTCACCGAACAGGAGCCGTGGAAGGTCGCCAAGGACACCTCTGCAGAAGGCCGCGCCAGGCTGGCATCGATCCTCTATGCGGCCGCTGAGTCGCTGCGTGCAGTGGCTGTGCTGCACAACCCGGTGATGCCCAAGACGTGCCAGGCGCTGTGGGCGTCGCTCGGTGCCGGGGCTGTCGGCGAACTGTCCGCTCAGCGGGTTCAGACGTCGAGACGATGGGGGCAGCTGCCTGTCGGCGCGACTCTCACGAAGGGGCCGCTGCTCTTCCCGCGGGTCGAGGAGGCAGCCGAGTGACCGACGACGCCTTGGTGCCTGACAGTTCGCGGGCGCCGGGGCGATCCGGATCGCCGAGGCCGTCCGAATCGCTGGGGCCGTCCGGATCTCCGGAGCCGCGGAGGCCGTCTGGATCGCCGCGCCGATCCGGATCACCGGGACCGTCCCGGTCGCGGGTCACCGAGCAGGGCGGCGGCAAGCGGGACATCAGCCGACCACCTCTGCCTGAGCCGCTACCCGCACCAGTCGTCGACAACCACTGCCACCTGGACATCGAGGATGGCAACAGCTGGCTCGACCCGGCGAGCGCACTGGAGCTGGCGAGCAGCGTCGGTGTCACCCGAATCGTCCAGATCGGTTGCGACCTGCAAGGCGCGGCTTGGGCGGTGAAGACCGCCGAGGAGTTCGACGCCATCGTGGCAGGTGTTGCCATCCACCCGAACGAGGCGCCCCGCGTTGACGCCGACGGTGGCCTCGACGCGGGGCTCGCCGAGATCGAGCGGCTCGTCCTCTCGAGTCCGCGGGTACGCGCGGTGGGCGAGACCGGCCTCGACTACTTCCGCACGGGCGTTGATGGTGTGGCGGCCCAGCGACGTTCTTTCGCGGCACACATCGAGCTGGCACACCGCCACGACAAGACACTCGTCATACACGACAGGAACGCCCACGACGACGTGTTGGCGATGCTCGACGAGCACGGGGTGCCCGAGCGAACGGTGCTGCACTGCTTCTCTGGTGACGCCGACTTCGCGCGGCGGTGTCTCGACCGGGGTGGCTACCTCTCCTTCGCGGGGACGGTCACGTTCAAGAACGCTCAGGATCTGAGGGACGCGTTGGTTATCGCGCCTCTCGACCGGATCCTCGTCGAGACGGACGCGCCTTTTCTGGCACCGATGCCGTTTCGGGGTCGGCCGAATGCGTCGTACCTGATCCCCACGACTGTGCGGGCGATGGCCGAGGTGCGTGGCGAGGATCTGGAGGTCTTGTGTACGGCGATCAACGCCAACACCGAGAACGCATTTGGCGGCCGCTGGTAGCAACACCAGGCAGCCGCCGGTAAGAAAACACTCCACGGGTGCCTGAGCGCGGACACGCTCACCGTCTTGCTAACCGGTTGCCCCTATAGCACCAGATGAGTCGCCGCACAATGGTGACGCGCAGTAACTTTGCAGTTTTGATAACGATCTGGCATCCTCGAAGACCTGTCCGACCATGGCCGCTGCGCATCTCTTCACCTAGAGCCGTTCCATTAGCCCGGCCGATCAGTCATCCAACGTACGGAGCCCTGTGTCCAAAAAGATCATTGCTGTAGTGCTGTCTGCCCTCTTAGTGGTCGGCCTGGTTGCCGGGGGAGTCGTATTCGCCCTGGAACGCAAGACCGTCATCGTCTCCGTCGACGGCAGGGAGCAGACAGTCACGACGTTCGACGACAACGTCGCGGAGGTGCTCCGAGCCCAAGGAATCGAGATCGGGCCGCATGACGCCGTCGCGCCGGGTCTCGACAGCACCCTCAAGGAAGGCAGCCGGATTGCCGTCGCGTACGGCCGCAAGCTGACCTTGACCGTCGACGGCGACAAGCAGAGCTACTGGACCACAGCCACGAGTGTCGACGAGGCCCTCGACCAAGCGGGCGAGCGGTTCCTCGCCGGCACCGAGTTCTCGACCAGCCGTTCGGCCGCGATCGGCCGCCAAGGCCTGAGCGTCGTCATCTTGACGCCCAAGGATCTGAAGCTGAAGGTGGGCCGCCAAGATGTCCGCAAGGTGACGACCACCGGCCTCACGGTCGGCGAGGCGTTGCTCGACTTCGGGGTCAAGGTCGACAGAGATGACATCCTCGAACCAGTAGCGAAGACCGAGCTTGTCTATGGCGCGCGGATCCAGGTGACTCGCATTGCCAAGGCTGAGCGGACGATCGCCAAGGCAGTCGACTATCGCACCGTGGTCAAGAAGACCGACAAGCTGTATGTCGACGAAACTGGTTTAAGGCGCGAAGGCCGCGCGGGCAAGGTCAAGATCACCTACCTGGTTGTGCGCGCGAATGGCAAGATCATCAAGAACCGCGAAATCAAGCGTGTACGCGTCCTCGACCCGGTGACAAGAGTCGAACTACAGGGCACCACCGACCGACCGCCACCGGAGCCCGAGCCGACACCTGCACCGGAGCCTCCGCCTGCCCCGGCACCCGAGCCCACACCTGCCCCGGCACCGGCGCCCACACCTGCCCCGGCACCCGAGCCCACCCCTGCACCTGCACCCGCTCCTGAGCCCACACCGGCGCCCGCACCCAGCAGCTCTGTTTGGGATGCCCTCGCACAGTGCGAGTCCGGTGGCAACTGGGCCATCAACACGGGCAACGGCTACTACGGTGGTCTGCAGTTCCTGCAGTCGACCTGGCTCGCGTACGGCGGGGGCGCCTACGCACAGCTGCCGAGCGACGCCAGCCGGGAGGCCCAGATCGAGATCGCGACCAAGGTGCGTGACGCGGCTGGCGGATACAGCCCGTGGCCAGCGTGCGCCGCATCGCTGGGTCTGCTCTGACCTCACCCTCCACCCCATCCGCCGGCTCGAGACTTCTCGGGCCGGCGGACGTGCGTCTGCTCGCCGAGCGGTACGGCGTTCGTCCAGCGAAACGGAGGGGGCAGAACTTTGTCATCGACGCCAACACCGTTCGGCGCATCGTTCGCACCGCCAACCTCGACGCGTCCGATGTGGTACTCGAGGTCGGACCCGGCCTCGGCTCCCTGACCCTGGGGCTGCTCGGCTCGGTGTCACACGTCACCGCCAT
>JACCSH010000107.1 GCA_013813125.1 Nocardioidaceae bacterium
GTCGTCACCGTGGTGACCGGCTTCGACTACTTGCGCGAAGCCGTCAGGGTACGGCGAGCGGGTCGGGCTGAGTCACTCGAGAAGCCGGTTCCGTGACGGCTGGAGTCGAGGGTGTCCCTCCCGCCGCATCGGCTTGCGCCGCTAGCGTCGTCCCACCTGCCTCGGCTGGAGTCGAGGGTGTCCCTCCCGCCGCATCGGCTGGGGCCGCTAGCCCACCTACGACAGCCGCCGAACGACTGGTGACGAGCCTTCGCGACAGGCGGCTCACGGTCGCGACTGCTGAGTCGCTGACCGCGGGACTGATCTCGGCAACTCTCGCGGATGTGCCGTGCGCCTCAGACGTGTTGCGCGGCGGCTTGTCGGCATACGCCACTGACGTCAAGCGGGATTGCCTCAACATCGACAATGAACTGCTCGAGCGGCACGGCGTGGTCTCACCCCAGTGTGCTGAAGCAATGGCCTATCGAGCCAGGCTTGTCTTCGGTGCCGACGTGGCGATTGCAGCGACGGGGGTAGCCGGGCCAGCGCACCTCGAGAACCAGCCGGTCGGCACCGTCTTTGTCGCTGTTGCATCGGCTGCCGAGGTCCAGACCGCTCGGCTCAGTCTCGCCGGTGATCGCCGCGCGATCCGCCTGGCGACCGTGGATGCCGCGCTCACGCTGGCGATCTCAGTCGTCGGTGAGATCAGTAGCGGATCCGGTGGTACGCCGCGCAGCGCGCCGGATGCCGGGTAGCCTAGACATATGCGCGTCGCAACGTGGACCCCCGACAGGAGCGACTCATGATTTTGGTTCGTCGTCTGCTCGGAGATGTGTTGCGGCAGCAACGCCTGCTGCAGTCGCGCACGTTGCGCGATGTTTCAGCGGCCGCCCGCGTCAGCATGGGTTACATCTCTGAGATCGAGCGCGGCCAGAAGGAAGCATCGTCTGAGTGCCTCGCGGCCATCTGCTCCGCGCTCGACGTACCACTGTCAACCGTGCTGGCCGAGGTCAGCGACGAGATGGCGCACGAAGAGGCTCTGCTCAGAGGCCCGACGCCATTGCCACGGGTATCGCGTGTTCAGGCGGACGTCAGCGTCGCCGCCTGACCTTTCAACATCCCTGTATCTAGTGGTGGCGTTCCTGTCTGACCTTCAACGTCGCCGGTACGACGTTCCAGCGTCGCTGACTACTGTGCGTCCCAATGCCTGGCTAGGCTGCTTGCGAGGTCTCCGAGTACAGACGCCGTAGCACCCAAGTGGATATTGTCCTTCCATGACCACACCCAGCGAACCCAGGCCGGAGGACCTCCGCGCTGATCGGGTCGGATCAGGTGACGATGCCGCAGGGGAGCCTGAGCCTGGCGCCGAAGTCACCGGCATCGAGCCCGACTCGTTGAGTCAAGGCGCGGAACCCACATCCGAGTCAGCTCCCGGCGAATTGCCTGACGAGAGCATGGGACCACCCTGACACCTGACGCCCAAACCGCTTGCCCGTACGCGGGGGGCCCGTACGCCGGTCGTCTGTGCGCGGGTTGTCCGTGCGCGGGGGCCCGAGTCGACAAGCGAGAGTGCCAAGATCTTTGCCTGCGTCCCACAATCGTTCATGTGAATGGAAGTTCGACCCAATGGCCCGGAAATAGTCGCTCATTCGTTCATATGAACGCTTCCGCGAAGGGACACATGCAGGCTTCGGCCATCGAGGGGGGAGGCTTCGGCCATCCGAGAGGGAAGGACAGCAACGCACCTATTCGTCAATGCGCCACGAAGACGGAGGTGGCACCGGCGTACTCGTGCGGACCGCGGAAATGCGGCAAGGATGCCGCGAGGCCGGCGTCGAAGGTGGCCAGGTAGTCGGCAGCCTGGGCATGGCCACGGAACACTGCCCGGGTGGCCAGGTCGGTGCGGCGTACCTCGGCGAAATGTGATTGCAGAGCCTCAGCGCCGTTCTCGGTGCTGAACTGAGTGAGCAGAGCTGACCCGCCGGCCTCGACGAGCAGGTCGGCCAGGTGATCGTCGCCGTTCGTCGCAGTCACAAGAATGCCGTCAGGGCGCAGCACTCGGCGGATCTCTGCGAGGCTCTGGTGCAGGTCGGGCACGTGGTAGAGCATCCACATTGCCACCACTGCATCGAAGCTGTCGTCAGCGAACGGCAGAGCCATGACGTCGGCGACATGCGCGTCGATGCCGCGGGCGGCGGTCAACTCGACGAGGCGCTGACTCTGGTCGGTGGCCACCACGTTGGCCGTGGGGTTCTCGGCGGCGAGGCGCTCGGCGAATGCGCC
>JACCSH010000114.1 GCA_013813125.1 Nocardioidaceae bacterium
CCGGCCTTGGACAAGCCAAGTCGCTCCATCAGTCTCATGGCGTCGTACGGGGCGTGGACCTTCGCGTCATTGTCGAAGTACACGTACACGTCCGCCCCACCTGCTGACCAGGCGGTGATCCGCTCTGTCCAGCTGTCCAGTGACTGTTCGGTGTAGCCGCTCACGTAGAGCTCTTCAGCTCCATGCAGCCGCACGTAGGCGAAGTCGGAGGTCACCTCGTCGAACCGCGGCCACTTGTCACCGGCGTCGGAGCTGACGCAAGCGATGTGATGCGTGCTCAACAGGGACAACGCCTCATCGGTCCCAAAGCTGTGGTGCCGCCCCTCCAGCGCATGCCGAACGGGAAGGTCGACCGAGGCCTCGGTGAGAGCCCGATCCGACGCGACCTTTTCGTCGTGCAGGGTGGCCAGCTCGGCAGCCGCCACGGTTGTCCGTGGTAGCTGCGCGAAGAATGCCGCCAACCGGTCAGCATCGAAGACTGCGGTGGCGGGCAACTGCCACAGGACCGGGCCGAGTTTGGGGCCGAGGGCCAGGAGTCCGGAAGCGAAGAAGTTGGCGAGCGCGGACTCGACGCCGTTGAGCTTCTTCATGTGGGTGATGAAGCGGCCCCCTTTGACGGCGAACTCGAAGTCGCCGGGTGTCTCCCGTGCCCACGAGGCAAAACTGGACGGTCGCTGAAGCGAGTAGAAGGAGCCGTTGATCTCAATGGACCCGAGGCGACGTGCAGCATAGGCGAGCTCGTCGCGCTGCACGAGGCCCTTGGGGTAGAAGTCACCGCGCCACCCGCGGTATCGCCAACCAGAGATGCCGATACGCACGTTCGCCACGTTGCGAGGCTACCGAGATTCTCACCCGGTGGAGGCGTCACGACGGCCCGCTGGCCTCCGGCGCCGTGCCATCGCCTCGTGCACACTAGGCGCGTGAAGGTGCGCAAGGTGGGAATCGAGGAGGAGCTTCTACTGGTTGACCCTGAAACCCGGGAACTGGCAGGGGTTTCTCATCGGGTCATCGCGGGCCATCATGCGCTGGAGGCCGAACGGTTACGCGAGAGCGACCACTCACCAGGTACTGCCGGCAGGGACCGCGCTGTGCACCCTGAGAAGACCTTGGCCGTCGACCAAGAGATATTTCTGCAGCAGCTCGAGACGGCGACGACGCCCTGCACCTCAGTTTCCGACCTCGAGGCCGACCTCCGCCGGTGCCGGCGGCTCGCTGCCGAAGCCGCTCACACGGCTGGCGCTGCGGTCGTTGCTGTGGGGACTCCGGTGGTGGGGGACACACAGGCTGTCGTGACGCCCAACCAGAGATATCAGCGCATCGTCGATGAGTTCGGCTCACTCATCCGCGATGTCGTGGTCAGCGGAATGCACGTGCACGTGGATGTCGAAGACGACCAAGAGGGCGTCGCCGTCATCGACCGGATTCGGCCATGGCTCCCCGTTCTGCTGGCGTTGAGCGCCAACTCGCCGTACGTGCACGGCCTTGACACCGGATTCGCCTCCTGGCGATCGCAGATGTGGGGCCGGTGGCCAAGTGCTGGCCCCACCGAGCCCTACGGTGACGCGGCGGGCTATCACGCCGTAGCGGAGGCAATGATCGCCTCTGGCGCGTCAATGGATCGAGGCATGCTCTACTACGACGCCCGGCTTTCCGAGATGTGGCCAACGGTGGAGATCAGAGTCGCCGACGTCTGTACCGAACCCAGCGATGCTCTGCTGATAGCGGCTCTGGCCCGTGCCCTGGTGGAGACCGCCGCTCATGAATGGCGCACGGATGAGCCTCCAGCCCGTTGGCGGACAGATCTGCTTCGGGCCGCGAACTGGCGGGCCGCCCGCTACGGCGTCGCCGGACAGCTCGTCCACCCGCAGACGCGCGATCTGAAGCCCGCCAGATTCGTTGTCGAAGGCCTGATGGCCTATGCGGCCGACGCGTTGGAGGATGTCGGCGACAAGGACCTGGTCAAAGACGGCTTCCACCGGCTGCTTGCGCGGGGCGCAGGTGCCAGTCGCCAGCGAGCCGTAGCCGAGGCTCGAGGCAGCTTGACCGCGGTCGTCGACGACCTGCTCGCTCGAACGAACGCCACGTAGCGCGGATCTACGGTTCCTGTGACGGCCCAAAGCTCGCACGTCCAAGGGCTTTGCGGGGGGCACGCGAAGTCCGGCCGCACCGACAGACGGCGACGACGGCACGGGTCACCTCCTGAACGGTTTAGTCCTGGTCGCGAACCACATCAGCCCGGGACCAGAAGCGGTCCGTTGGGGCAGCAGACAAATCGATAGTGGCCGAACCCACGGCCCGGGTGCGCGCGCGCAGTTCGGCCTCGAACGCCTGCTCCAGCTGTCGGCGCAGCGCCATCAAGCCCGGGCTCCACTCGAGTCTGGGATCGACGTCGGTGAACCCGGCGTAGTGCAACTCGTAGAGGCCCACAGCGCCACCTGCACATCGTCATCCGTGACCGGGTCGGCGTTTCGCAACAGAGCAATCGCGGCGCGGTTGGCCGCAAGCAGGGCGGCGTCTGGTGAGGTGTTGCCGAGCTTCCCGAGCATCAGCGCAAAGACCACTTCGCTCAAGGGTCCGCGCGCTGATGGCAGTTTCATGGGTCCCTCTCCGCCAAGCGATGCAGTCGGCATGAGCTGAAGTGGCCTGGCGTGTAGGGCGGGACTAGTCAAGCCGGCGACCATTGTTGCACCGCCGAAGACGCGCTCCGCGAAGCCGTCCCAGAAGAGGTACCGCGGCGAGCGTGCTCCTCGAGCCTGCGGGCTCGCACAATCGTTCATGTGCGCGTTTGTGCGACCGGTTTGGGCCTGGGGGACCCCACAATCGTTCATGTGCGCGTTTGTGGGTGTCGTTTCGTCGGTCTGGGCGCACAAGGCCGAGAACCCCTGCCCGATGGTTGGCATCCCGCCTCCCGGGTGATCACCCTCGATGCCTTCGAGCAGGATTGCGACCCAATCGCCGTCGTCATAGCTGCCGAGAAATCCAGCTCGGCGCTGGCTGACGAAGTCGCAGGCTTGTTCAACGGCTCTCCAACCGGTCTGCCAGCCAGCCCCTCGTCACTTCTTCGTACCAGCTCTGGTGGTCCCGCAGGTGCGGGGAGCTCTGAGGCACCGGCTGGGTGATCGCCAGACCCCAGAATGACCACAGCACAGCCAGCAGGGTGTCGATTGCCGTCGGATCGATGCCTCGGGTCAACGGATGGCGCGACAACTCGGCTTCCACATCGAGCCCATCACCGCAGGCCGACATAAGGATGCAGAT